>JAGNLY010000001.1:0-253235 GCA_017999345.1 Candidatus Woesebacteria bacterium | reverse complement strand
ATGTACTAGTACATAGTACTATATAAAATACAATATGTCAATCTGCAACTAAATTTTAAAATTAATTTTTAACTTTCAAATACTCCCTCACCCTCGGCACCACTTCCTTCCCAATCAACACTATATAGCCTAGCTACTGGTGGCCAGCTACATTCCTTGACGTATATTAATTTTTAATATATACTATAGGATAGTATTTATTATTACTTTTACAATTGCTGTTTTAGTAATAATTGGTGCTCTCTCGCCTTGACTCTACGTTAAATCGCGAGATATGTTCTTTAAAATCCGCGCAATAGTGATATTTTGGTTGTGCGAATAGGAGATTATTAATCTCTTGCTCGCACGACCAAATCTTAAAAAAGAAGGAAGAAAATGAAAAAACTCATTGTTTCTTTGCTGGCAGCTATCATTCTAGCTGCTTGTGGTGGCACCACCACAACAATCCCCACCTTTTTAACTACGATCGATCAGGGTGATACCATCACCCTGATTAAAGGCGAAATCGAAGTTACAATTGTGGTTAACCAGCCCGATTCAGGTCTGAGCACAGACATACATAATGTAACTGTGAATGATTTCCCAAAAACTCGATGTCCAACTTTTTGGGACTATAAACTCGGCGATCTAGATCCAAGCTTCGAAGGAATATTCCTAAGAAGCAAGATGGCTAACCTTGAAATTCTGGTTGACCCAGGTTGGGAGCTTAAAACCTCCGAGTAATTCCTTCGCTGATGGGTTTCGGGATTTATCCTGAAACCCATCACTCTTTGTTGAAATCAAACACTATTGCGCGGAATTACTTTCTTTACTCCAACTCCCTCACCCTCTGCACCACTTCCCTCCCAATCAACTCAATCGACTCCATCAACTGCTCATGCGACAAACCAGCATTATCCAACTGAAAAGTAAACCTTGAAATTCCACCCAATGCCTTGCTATGCCTGATAATCTTTTCAGCCACTTCCTTAGGACCGCCAATTACAATCGCTCCAGTTGGACCAATCTGCCCATCAAAATGAGCTCTTGTTACAGCTGGCCAACCTCTTTCTTTACCAATTTTAGTAAAACTTTTAGCATAACCATCATAATAATTTTTAACTGCAATTTCTTTATTTTTGGCCACATAACCCAATGAATGTAAGCTCACTTTCAAATCTTCTGGTTTATACCCTGCTTCTTTACCAGCCTTTCGATACAAATCTACCAACTGCCTAAAGCGATGAGTTTCCCCACCAATTACAGCCACTGCCAAAGGCAATCCCAACTGACCTGCGCGTACAAATGAAGCGGGAGTCCCACCCACACCCAACCAAATCGGTAATTTTTTTTGGATCGGACGAGGAAAAATTTGTTGATTAATCAAAGCGGGTCTAAATTTACCTCGCCAATTGATCACATCATTGTCACGAATTTGTAATAATAACTCCAACTTCTCGGCAAAAAGCTCATCATAATCTTCAAGATTGTAGCCAAATAAAGGAAATGACTCAATAAAAGAGCCTCTGCCGGCCGTAATTTCAGCTCGACCATGAGAAATTAAATCCAAAGTAGCAAAATTTTGAAAAACTCTCACTGGATCGGCCACGCTCAACACCGTCACAGCACTGGTTAAACGAATCTTTTTGGTTCTAGCTGCCGCTGCCGCCAAAATCATGGCCGGTGCTGAATCCAAAAACTCTTCACGATAATGCTCGCCAATCCCAAAAACATCCAAGCCAACTTTATCAGCAAACTCAATTCGCTCCAGCAACTCGGCTAGAGTGTCGTGACTTGATTCTTTGGCAGCAAAGCTGTCGACTCCGATTTCTATCATATTATCTCTATTTTAGCATTATCCAAGCAATATATTTTTTAAAACTATCAAATTGATATTTTTTGATAGAATACCCAACATGTCGGCAGAAAAAAAACTAACACTAGATTTTACAGAAAGTGAATTCACACTTTGGCTTCATTATTTTAGATTAGGGCAGAATATTTTTGATAACCACGTCAGTAATTTTGGCCCAACCACTCCTCTACACGTGTGTGAAAGTTATAACAATAAAAAAAACATTATTGCTTATGTAGAAGAACTTGATCGAGTTATGGTTACTTTTGAATTCATACAAAGATATGTTCAATTAATTAGAAAAAATACCAAAAATTTTAGTACTAAATCAACCAATGGTCATTTGATGAGACTGGGAATGTACACAAATTCCAATTTAATACCAATCTTCACCGGCTTGGAGGAAAGATCACATTCTTACTTTCATAAAATTATAAAACCAAAAATAGATCCAGAAAAAATTGTCTATACAGCCAAACACGATGGCTCAGATTCCTCAGAAGAATACTTTTTTGCGATGCTAATTCAAATTATTTTAAATAATAAAAATTTAGAGCTTTATCCATTGCCTAAAAATTTTCAGAATCCATACCAAAATTCTTAATTAAACTATTAAGCCTATAAATATAAATATTTTCTGATATAATGCCCATATGAATAATTACAGCAACGACACAAACAACTTTAGAAAACCACAAGGTGGCTCAAGACCAAACTTTAGAGGCTCTGATAAAAGAGGCTCCGACAGAAGAGGATCAGACAGAAGAAGTTCTGATAGACCTCGTTTTGATTCAAGAAGCTCTGGACCTACTCAAATGCATGATGCAGTTTGCGCAGAATGTGGTGATAACTGTAGAGTACCTTTTATGCCAAGTTCAGGAAAACCTGTCTTTTGCAGTAACTGTTTTGAAAAAAGAGGTAATGGTGATAATGAATCTAGAAGACCAAGCTTTGGATCAAATAAAAGAAGTTTTTCAAATTCTGCTCCACGCTCAGCCTCTTATTCTGCTCCACGCTCAGCCTCACGCCCACAAGAAAACTACAATAAACAATTTGAAATCATTAATTCTAAATTAGATAAAATTTTCAAAATGTTGAATTCAAGTGACCAAGTTAACAACGAATCAAAAGTTGTTACAAAAAAAGTTATATCTGAAGTAATAGTTCCAGAATTTATTACAAAATCTAGTGAAGACAAAGCTGAAAAAATTGCACCAACTAAGGTTGTCAAGAAAAAAGCTAAAGCTAAAAAAGTTGCAAAAGAAAAAGTTGCTGAATCTCAATCTATTGATTAATCATTAAACTGCTCAAAGTTCTGTTCTCTAAAACTTAGTAGATTTTCCTTTATTGCTTGTTGTAACTATTCTAGTCGCAGTTTCTCTTTGTCGAGCTTGTTCAGTTGCTCTTTTTGCAGCAGCTTCTCTTTGTTGCTTAGCTAATTCAGCCGCTCTTTTTTCCGCTGCTTCTCTATCTCTGGCAGCTTTTGCTGCTCGAATTGCACTATCAGCTTTTTTTTCTGCATCTTCTGCATATTCTTGGGCACTTTTGGCCGACTTGATATCATTCTGCAAACTAGACCGTTTGTCACCAAATTTACCTTTTGATGGCAAAGTTGCTCTTGCTGATGCTAAGGATGTGTTTCCTGAATAACCAGCATCCTGATGACTACATCTAGATGATGCAGAATTAATAGCGCTTGATGCATTACTAATCGCTGTTTCCAATTGATCCAACAACTCTTGATAACTTTCTTTATCCGCTTCAAATTTGTCCTTTAAAGATTCTCTTAGAGCATCAATTGAAGTGTATGTCACTAATAAAGTTTTAATAGCTTCAGCCAAACTACGATCTTCAAGAGCTGCTAATGATTTTTCATCGTTCGCTGCACCTGAAATAGCAGATTGCAATGCTTTCAAAACTTGGGATGAAGCTGATGTAATTACTTCATCATTTTCTTCCTCAACCTTAGCAATTATTGCGCTTACTTTAGCTAAACTTTCTTTTTTATGTGAACCCAAATCATCATAGAGATCTCGCAAAGCATCAATCTGACCTTCTGCCAATTTTTTACCTTGAATTGCCAAATTTGTAGCCTTTGTTGCTGCTTCTAATGCAGCTACATAAACAAAAGCTTTTCCAGCATTCTCAGCAAATTTAATTAATTGTCCTGCTTCCTTAATCATATCTTCAGGTGACTGTTCAACCATACGTCTTTCTTCCTGAGTATCAACTGTAGTCAGAGCCTCTTTCAAACGAGCTTCGGAATTAGCGATTGCTTGCAAATATTCTTTCTCAGATTTTCTTGCTAATTTTTGTCTCTCTAATATTCCATCCATTAATTGCTGTGCATGAGCCAACCTTTTTTCCATGTCACGAATTAAGGCTGAAGATTTATCAAACTCTTGCTTATCCATAGAATTTTTTAAGGTTGCAACTGAGGCAATATCTTTTGGATCAGCAGGATTATCAGTTATTTCTGTTAATATTTTATCAATTAACGTAAAGTGATCACTAAAATTGACCACTTCCTTTTTCGACATATCTTTTCTCAAAATTTTCCATGGTTCAGTTGATTCGTCATAATTCTCAGATTTAAAATTCTGGCTCAAATCATTCCATGCTTCGGTTGTCTCCGATTGATAAGTTTTTCTTGTTTCACTCACTTCTTTTGCAATTGATTTTAGATCTTTATCATTATTTTTTCGAAGCTGATCTAATCGGTTCATCTCAGCTAAAGTTTCATTAGTTTTAACTCTCAAAATTCCTAATTGGGCTTGAGCCTCACTCCATTTTCCCTTTGAGGCAGCAAGATTTGCACTTGATAAAGCTTCAGCAGCTTCATCTCTAAGATCCTGAATAAGACTGTCTTTGTACACTTCATCAGTTATTTTTTTCACCTCTTCATTAATTTTCTTAATGCTCTGATTATTTTCATCCTGCAATGCAAGAATAGTAGCTTCAGCACTAGAAAAATCTTTAGCAAATCTAATTTGTTCTGAAGCAGCTTTTGAAACCACGACGACCTGCTCTAATTTTTCAGGATCTGAAATCATACTCTTGGCCTCACCTAACAAAGTTCTTCCTGAGCTGATTAACTGCTCTGGATTAACTGCCAATTCCGGCCAATTATCCAAATCCGATGTAATTGATCTAAAAGTTTCAACAGAAAAATCGTAACTTTGGATAAGTGTGTCAACTGCAATCTCAAATTTCTCCAACATTCCAGAAACTCTGAGCGCGTCTTCACTTCCTCTTAATGCTAAAGCAGTATTTAGGTAAGAGTTATGTTCTGCCTCGTCACAAAGACCTTGAATTTGAGCAAAAGCAACATCTTCTGACGGAAGTGCGTTTGGAAATATTTGCTGTTTTTCCTTATACCATTTAATAGTTTCTTCAAGTTTTTTCTTAGCTATATCAGTGTTTGTTTGAGCAGCTTCTTTTTTTTCATATAATTCATTTCTCTTTTTAATTATCGCTTCAACTTGGGCATGTAGTCTTTGAGAAATTTCTCCAACTTCTTTGGCAGCTATTTCAACATCAGACATTTTAGCTCTATCATGGATAAGACCAACTTTTGCTGCAATTAGAGCTGCCTGAGCTTTCACCAAAGCGTTCCATTCTTTATCAAATGCTGCTTTTTCATTTCGAGCATCTTCCGCCTCATCTGGATAAGGTGCTGATAAATAGGAATCAACAGCATCAAAAGAAGTAAGACCCTCACCAACAACTTTCTCCAAGCTTTTAAATTTATCTAGTGCAGATCTCCTAGAATTCTCAACACCCTGAACGAACATTCTTTTTGGCTTTGTTAAAACATTGTATCCAACTAATATGCCAATTAAGGCTGTTCCAATGGTTGAATAAGTTATAGGTGTTTTGTTAGTCTCATAAAAGCTTGGTTTTGGTGGCACCCCAACAACTGATTCATTATTAGCTTGTTCCTGATAAGGAATTGCTGTTGACTCTGTCTGAGGCACTGCCTGCTGTGTTGCCCTAGCATCTCTTTCATCAAATATTTTTTCAAAGTATTGATAAGCACCTAAGAAACCGGCATCTGGATCTCCATTTATGTATCCTTCTCTAATAAGTTCTTGAGCATGTTGAGTATCTGCCAAACTAATTAAACCTTCAAATCCATCTCCCGTAAAACATTGAGCTTCTTTGCTCTCAAATTCATTCTGCACGTGTTTATTAAAAGTACAAACAATAACTCTACCATTCAAAGTATCATTCGAGTCACTTCCAAGTCCAAGCTCAGCTGTCTTTTGATCAGTTATTTCTTCAATGGTCAAATTATTTGGATTATCAGAAGTTATAATTACAACATCCACACCTCTGGCACGAAGATCTTCAATTATAAGTTTAAAATCAGCAGATGGCTCACCGCCTACAAAAAGTCGTCCTTCATCAATAAAATAAAATCCACCAAGATTAGTTTGAGCCTCTACAGAGTTTGCTAATAATTTCAAATCATCAGCATCATCCGAAATTCGTTGTAATTTTCTTGTTTCAAATGGTTGAATCATAAATTTCCTTTGATAAAAAAATTATCCCACAAATAAAACTTATTCTCAAGATATCAGAAGCAGATTTTCGCTTTGGTGAAAATTTTAATTGAAAAAAATCAGTTGGAGAGATTTTTATTGTGTAGTTTTTTAAAAAAGTTGCAAAAGCTAAAGTTGATTCAACTGAAGAATTAAACTAATAGATAAACAAACATTGAAGTTTGCCATATTCGTAGCCGATATACATACCAATAATTGGTAGAATAAAAAATAAAATCAGTGCCAATGTTTTGGAAATTCTTGTAACCGTTGTTAAATTTGTTGGTAAATTAGATTTCTTTTTTGTCATTCTATAAATATAACAGAAATTTTTTTAATTATCTTTTTTAATTCCAAAAACATCTGCTACTTTTTGAGCAAATAATTGTTTTTGTTCATCAGTAGATTTTAAATTAAATTTTTCTATCATTGATTCAAGCATACTACCTGCGACATCATAGATGATTTCTATAGCTTTTTGCATATTTTCTTCATCTAAATTAGTTATGAGTTGAAATATTTCCTTTTGAGCTTCTTCATCTTGAGGGTTTTCTTTAATTTTAAGAAGAGGTTTTTCCAATAATTCTTGGTCTTCTTCTGATAAGAGTTCAATTATTTGAATTGAAGATGTAATCAGCCACATACTAATAAAAGCATCTGTCATTTTAACTTTTTGATCTTCACTAAAACCGCTTACCTTAAAAAGTTCTTCTACAACTGCTTTAATTTGTTCTGATATTGTCATTTTTTTATTTTATTTTATACAATACTAATTTGATTTGTCAGCCATTTTAGAAGCTATCCTAATATTATCTGGAATTAACTTCCATATTTCTTCGGCAAGCTCTGCTTCAGCATTTTTTCTTACAATTTCAAATGCAGCACTATTTATTTTCATTTCAGCATAATTACGAACCGCCGATAAGCCAATACCTGCTGAAATAGCCATAGTTTGAGCTTGAGCAAGATTCATATCAGTAAGTGCGGTTAAAATAGTTCCGACAACCACTCCAAGTGTTCCATATAAGACTGTATACTTCAGATTTTTTTTAGCTTGTTCTTTACTCTTTTTTTCTTGATCATCTTTAAATTTTTTAAGCATTGTTTGCATTTGCTCGAGTAAATCAGCTCTAACTTCTGGTGGTTCCGCTAAATCAATGTTTTCTTTAGAAACTTTAAAATTCGCAGGTGATTCATTTATGTCAAAAGGTTCTTCATTTTCATTCATAATTCCAAATATATTATCAATTAGTTAATTGAGCAATATACAAAATCCTAAAATTTAATTTTCTTCCCCAAGCTCCTCTAAATCAGCCAAGCCATTGCCATCCTCCAACTCTAACTGCTCTATTTCTGGCAAACTGCTACCAATAATTCCTTGCAAATCACCATACATATTACTAGTACTTAAAATTACTTTTTCAATTTCCTTCTCACGTTTACTCCATATTCTATTAAAAGAACGTTTTTCAGTGTCCAAATCTGCTTTCATATTTACGAATGCCATGACAATGTTTTCAACTCTGTTTTTAAATTGCGGGCCAGATAAATATTTGTACAATAAATCCATCTTTTCATCGCGGCCAACTAGCGACAGCTTAACCTTAGCCACTTCGATTAATTGAATTCTCAGGGCATTAACTAAAGGAATTACATGAGCATATGAAACCAACCAAACCCCATTTACCAAACCAAATCCGATGACATCTTTTGGCAAAACTTGAGTTACTAAAATTGCAATATCTGCCTTAACCAAGCCTTGATCACTTTTAAGTTTTGAAATCCAACTCTCGCTAAATGCCTTAGTATTTTTTGATTCCCAAATAATCGTGCCCACGACAGCACCCATTTTGGCATTAATTTTTTGGACGATATCTGCTCCCTTTGTACCCGTGGCTACATCAGAAATTTCATCAGTGGCAAAAGTTGTGGCCAACAAATTTCTCAAATCATCCTCCTGAACTTCTCCTTGAATTTGCTGTGAACCTTGTTCTGATTTACGCTTAAGCTCACCGATGGTTTTATTCAAAATTTCCATCTGCTTATCTTTTTCCTGAATCTTTAATCGGTATTGTTCTTCCTCTTGTTTCTGAATTGACTCAATTATTTTCTTGCGCTCCTCATCCATCTTACGCGCCATTTCAAGCTCTAAACTTTTTTCTCGTTCTTCCAGCTCGCGCGATTTCTTACGTAATTCTAGTTCATGCTTTTCTGATTCTTCAAGTTTTTTTGCGTTAGACATCAGTTCCACACGCAACTCCTTCATTTCTTTTTCTTGTTGAAGCCTCTCTTTTTCCTGCAGAGCCATTTGCTTTTTCTGTTCAAGCTTTTCTTCACCGATTTCTTTTTCAATTTTTTCTCGTGCTTTTTCTTGAGCTACTTCCCAGAGCTCTTTTTTTAACTCTTTTTCTCTTTGAAGCAGCTCTTTTTCAAGACTATGCTTCATCTGTTCTCCAAGAGCTTTATCTAAAGGAATTTTTTTGCCACAATCAGGGCATTGGATTATTTGATCTAACATAATTTTCTATTCTATTGGTCTAATTTATCTTGGCTTATTGTCTTTTAACTCAGCTTCCATTCTTTGAATGCTTCTATCCAACATATCACCTTTAGTTTTGTAAACATTCTCGAGTTCAAAATCTTCAGTTGCAAATTGCGCTCTGGCCATTTTAGTTCTTTCATCAACTGCTTTTTGATATCTAGAATTAAGATCATCATTTCTTCTAGATGTAAAAGAAGATGCTGGTTTTGGAGCACTGCTTGTTGGCGCACTATTAAATTGTGTTCTTGAGGAAAATGGTCTTGATGGCTTCATATATTTTTTAGTATATCAAAATCAGCCAAAATTTGTTTGGGATTTTTTATTTTTGATATTTACTTACTACAATAAAAGCAAGAATTAGTTAGTATTATTTTTTTAGATTATGGTTTACTATAAATTATGTAAAACCCAAATCTATTTTCGTGCCTTAAGGGTACTAATAGTAAACAACTGTAAATAATTATAACTAAAAAAAGGAAAAAATGACTAAAAAAGTTAAAGTCGCAAAAGAAAAAGAAGAAACACCAGAACACTCAGCAAAATCTCAAGCAGTTTCGATAGCAATGCAACAAATTGAGAAAGATTTTGGCAAAGGTTCAATCATGAAGATGGGTGACTCCATGAAAAACATGGCTACCGTACCTGTTATATCAACAGGATCACTGGCTCTTAACCTCGCGCTTGGCGTTGGAGGTTTTCCAAAAGGTAGAATCGTTGAGGTTTATGGACCAGAAGCTTCCGGAAAAACTACGCTTTGTTTACACGCAATTGCTGATGTTCAAGAAAAAGGTGGCATTGCTGCTTTCATTGACGTGGAGCATGCTCTAGACCCAATCAGAGCTGGTCTTATTGGTGTTAATCTAAGTGAAATGTTAATTTCACAACCAGACTATGGAGAGCAAGCACTAGAAATCGCAGAAACTCTTATTAGATCAGGTGGTGTAGATATAGTTGTTATCGACTCAGTCGCCGCACTTGTACCAAAATCAGAAATTGAAGGAGAAATGGGCGATCATCAAATGGGTACACAAGCTAGATTAATGTCCCAAGCAATGAGAAAACTGACTGGAGCAATTAGTAAGACAAATACTTTAGTGATTTTCACCAATCAAATTAGACACAAAATCGGAGTTATGTTTGGTAGTCCTGAGACCACCACCGGTGGAAATGCTCTCAAATTTTATGCTTCACAAAGATTGGATATTAGAAAAATTGGTAATATCCAAGAAGGCGAGAAAATCGTCGGTAGTAGGCATCGCGTTAAAGTCAAGAAAAATAAGCTTGCTCCACCTTTCCAAATTGCTGAGTTTGATATGGATGAAAATGGAATTTCAATAACTGGAGATGTTGTTGATATCGCAGTTAGAGAAAATGTCATCCAAAAAGCTGGAAGCTTCTATAAATACAATGGCGAAGTTTTAGCCCAAGGCAGAGAAGCAACCAAAGATTACTTCAAGGAAAACCCTCAGTTCATGAAGAAAATTAAAAAAGAAATCTGGGATGTAATCAAAGCACCAGCTGTTGAATAAATACTTTTTACTTGCCAAATAGATTGACTGCAAAGGCATCTAAGAGTAGAATAGTTGTTGTGAGTGTTTTAATTTAAAAAAACACAAACTAGTTAATTAAACTAATCGAAGTAAACTAAAAAATGTATAAATTAGAAAAGAATATCATTACTCAGGCGCGACTAATAAAATTAGCCTAATTTTGCGTACTTATTTTTTCTAATACCCTATTTTTAACTTCTTCCTTTTTAATTTTTCTACACTCACAACTAATTAAGTTAAGTAAGGAGAAATATGTCATTTTTTGGAAATTTATCAACTTTGTTTGGGAACCAAACAAATACAAACCAACAAAATAAAAATAATCAAAAAAAAGTTGTAAAAAAGCAAAATCAACCACACCAACCTCAAAACCAGGTTGCTAAAAACACGAATCAACAAGCTCAAAAAGCAAGTGCTGAATTATCTGAACAAGAAAAAAGAGCTCATGCAGAAACTCTCGAGCAAATTAATCGTGAAGCCATGGCTAAAGCTAGAGAAATTGTTGTCGAGGCCAAGGCTGAAGCACTAACAATCAGAAGCAAAGCTGAAAACGAATCTAGAGAACTAGCTAAAGCAGCTGAACAAGCTCAAAGAAATTTAGAAAAACAACTCGACAGAGTTGAGGTCAAGCTAGATTGGATTTCAAAAAGAGAAGAAAGTCTCACGGAACAAAGAGACAGCATTCAAAAACTAAAGCTGGAAATTGAAGATCAAAAAGCTAATGTTATTAAAAAACTGGAAGAAGCTTCAAAACTTACCACTGAAGAAGCAAAAAGTATTCTTTTTGAGAGACTTGAAACCAAACTAAGTACAGAAATGGCTCAATTCATCAGACAAAAAGAAGAAGAAGCTCAAACAGATGCTGATGACAAAGTCAAAGAAATTCTAGTTGATGCCATGAAACACGGCGCAACAGATTATGTTTCTGAATACACTGTCTCAGTCGTGCAATTACCATCAGAAGATACCAAAGGAAAAATCATTGGTAAATCTGGAAGAAACATTAATTCATTTGAGAGAAGAACTGGTGTTGATGTTGACCTAGATATGTCGCCAACTGAAGTTAGACTTTCATGTTTTGACCCAGTCAGACGTGAAATTGCTAGAATTTCTTTGGAAAAACTGATTAAGGACGGCAGAATTCAACCAACCAGAATTGAAGAAGTTGTCGATAAGGTTGAAAAAGACATTGCCAAAATCACTTTGGAAGCTGGAAAACAACTCTGTCACGATATCGGTATTTACAACCTTCCAATTGAGCTGATGAGAATGATTGGAAAATTCAAATATAGATTCTCATATGGTCAAAATTTAATTGCTCATACTTTAGAAGAAACTAAAATCGGTATTAAAATTGCCCATGAGTTGAAGCTTGATGTAAGAGTTGTTAAGTTAGGATGTCTATTACATGATATCGGAAAAGTTTCTGACGAAGTTGAGGGATCTCACGTTGAACTCGGTATCAAAATCGCCAAAAAATTTGGCATTACTCAAGACGTCATTGACTGTATTGCTCAACACCATGAAGATGAGCCTTTCTCAGGCCCAGAACAAATGGCTGTTTACATTGCGGATGCAATATCTGGAGCAAGACCTGGTGCTAGATACGAAAACCACGATGAATACGTTCAAAGATTGCAAAAATTAGAAGAAATTGCAATGAACTACAAAGAAGTTAAACAGGCATATGCTATTCAAGCAGGCAGAGAAATAAGAGTTCTTCTTGAACCTGAGAAATCAAAAGATAGTGATGTTAAAGTTCTTAGTATGAAAATTAGAGATGAAATCAAAGCATCTGTAACATATCCAGGAACAGTAACTGTCACTGTTATTAGAGAATTAAGAGGCCAAGAAGTAGCAAAATAATGGTACAATTTATAAGCAAATGAACAATACAGTCTTATTAGTGATTCAATCAATTTTGTCAGTGTTAATAGTAATATGTATTCTTTTGCAATCTCAAGGAAGTGGCTTAGGCTCAGCTTGGGGTGGCGGTGGTGAAACTTATCACACCAAAAGAGGAATAGAAAAAGTACTTTTTAATTTAACGATTTTATTCGTAGTACTTTTTGCTATTACATCAATAGCATCACTATTAACAAAATAATCTTAAATTGATGAGAAAACTGTATTGGTACCTCACTGGTTTTGCCAAGAAACATGGCTTGATTTTTATAGTCTCAATTGTTGGAGCTGTAGCAATTTTTTCAGTTTTTATTCCCACTTTAGTTTCTAGTCTAGAAACAAAAAAAAGAAATTATGTAGGTCTAGTTGGTAACTACACAATTGATAGTCTTCCCAGAGAGGTTACAGAAAAAATAAGTGCTGGCTTAACATCCATTAATAAAGATGGCTCTGCCTCACCACTTTTGTCTCAAAGATGGAGCGTTGAACAAGATGGCAAAACATATAGATTTATACTTAGAGATGATATTTTTTGGAGAGATGGAAAAAAATTAGAACCTGATGACATAAAATATAATTTTGATAATGTTGAAACTATAATCACACCAAATGATATAGTTTTCAAACTACCTGACTCATATGCCCCATTTCCCACTATTGTCTCTGAACCAGTTGTTAGAAAAGAAGATGAAAAATACAATTTCTTTTTTACACGCCCAACATTAATTGGCGTGGGTAAATACAAAATTTCCGACTATGAAACAAAGGGACAAAGAATTACGGAAGTAACTTTGGACAGCAAAGATGATCGATATATTTACAGATTTTACCTCACAGAAAATGATGCAGTTTTAGCTTTCAAACATGGCGAAGTGGATATTTTAGAAAACTTATCCAAAAAATATGATATTTTTGAATGGCCAAATGTCAATTTAAAAGAAGATTTGAATAACAATAAATATCTGGCAATCTTTTTTAATATTAGAAATTCCTTTTTTCAAAAAAATATTAGACAAGCTTTAGCATATGCAATTGAAACTCCGGAAGATAATTCCAGATCATATGGGCCAATCAATCCTGATTCCTGGGCTTATTTACAAGCTGGAAAAAATTATAACAAAGATTTGGACAGAGCCGTTGAAAGAATTTTAGACGAAGTGCCACAGGAAAAAATGGAATTTGAATTAACCACTACATCCTTATATGAAGCGGAAGCAGAAAAAATCAAATCTGAGTGGGAAGAACTTGGAAAAAGAGTTTTTGAATCGTGCCCAAAATCAGACAAAGTATCTCAAAAAGTTTTGTGTGAAAATACCAAGATCAGTGTTAAAATTAGAATCTCAAATTTTCCAGATACCAATAACTTCCAATTAATGTTGATTGGTCAGGAATCACCACCTGATCCAGACCAATATTATCTCTGGCATTCAGAACAAAGCTCAAACTTTTCAGGATATAAAAATACACGTATCGATAACTTATTAGAAAAAGGCAGACAAACATTTGGTCAAAAAGAGAGAGTTGAAATTTATGAGGAATTCCAACAATTCTTTTTGGAAGATGCTCCTGCAATTTTTATTAGACACCTATATTCCTACGATATTAGCAGAAAATAATTTTACAGTTTTCTAATTTTTTTCCTAAGAAATTCAAAAGATGAGGTTAAGTTGTATTTAATTGATAATGGAATATCATGGGATGGAAGATACTGAATTTCCTCGCCCCCAAAACCTCTCTTGAATATAGATACGCCTGCAAAACGATGCTCTGGTTCATTTTCTGGAGCAATTCCCCAAAAATTGTATTTATTAATACCCCTATTTTTAGCTTCTTTAATCGCTGCCCACTGACAAGCATAACTACCAGGATATTTAAGGTTTTGCGAAGTTGAAATTCCGTAATGATAAACTGCCTCACCATTATAAAAAATAATAAATGCAGATGCTAATAAGTTTCCATCTTTGTAAGAATGAACTAATAATACCTGATCATCTTCCACAAAAGCCAAAAATTGTTTATATATAAAATCATATGAGAAAGGAATAAAGCCATGTCTTTTGGCTAATTCATTTTGATGATCACAAAATTCTTTTATTTCACTAGGATCTTTTGAAAAACGTATTTCTATTCCATCTTTTTCAGATTTTCTTATTGAATAACGGGTATTTTTTCTCATTTGTTGCAAGATCTCTTCTTCCGTCTTTGTTAGATCTAGCTGAAGAGTTAAATCTGCTGTTAAATGCATCTGTGAAGCTACAGCACCATTCTTTGCAACTTCATTCCTAAGATCTGAGCTATCGATTTCCTGTGGTCTAAACCTTACAAAAATTGCTGATTGTTCTTTGGCTATACTTTTAATTTCATTAAATGTTGCTTCAATTAATTGAGTATTTTTCCAATCTATTAATGGTCCGCCGGCTATTGATAGATAAATTCCTCTTTTAGCTGGTTCACGTATTAGTTGAACCATACCAACTGTTTTATTTTCATATTCTATTAATAATCTAGTAACTTTTTTTCCCAAAGAATCCTCAAAAACTCCCCAATTCCATGATTGTAAAAAATTTGCTTCATTAAATAACTGAATATTTTTTTCCCAAATTTCTTTCTCATCAATATTTATAAAATTAAAATTCATAAAGTAATCCTTAATATTTATTTAAAACATCAACTATTCTTGAAGCGTCGTCCATAGAAATATTTTTGTGTGTTGGTAAATTGACAACTACTTCTGATAAGTTTTCAGCATTTTTCAACATGCCTTTTTCATAAACTGTTTTACAATTGAATGTTCCACAATCAACAGCGCTGCGATACCACCTATCAGATAAATAGATATCATTAATTTTAAAGTATTCTATTAACTCATTAACTTTTTTTGTTTTAATTAAAAATCTTAAATTGCTACCATCATTAATATTTTCTTTTGTATTAACAATTTCTACATTCTCATTTGAAATATTTCCAAAAAAATATTTACTAATCTTTTTTCTATTCAACAATTGCTTATCAATATTTTTAATTACATCCAAAGCTAGCATCGCATATGAAGAATTCATTCTTGTCATTTTATTAGTTGGTGAAATTGTTGGTGAACTAATTAGTTTTAAATTTTTTGCCAACTTCAAAATAACTTTGCCTAAATAAAACTGATGAGAGTTTCTACCTAAAAATGTAATTAACGGATAAAGCATATCTTTAACAAAGATATCTTTGGAAATGTTTGCAACTTTATTTAATTGAAGCGAATCACTTAGTTGCTTCTGTTGTTCGGTTAGTTTTTTAAAAACTACAGCACCTCCAGAAATTGCATCAATAATTTTATCTCTGCCAAACGAAAAAATAACAACATCTGAAAATTTTCCTAATTTTTCACCATTAGAATCGACACCTCCAATAGCTTGAGCCAAATCTTCAATTAAAAATAAATTATTTTTATCACACCATTTTCTGATTGCCAAAATATCAGCAGGAATTCCCAAGCTGTGTTGAACAAAAACAGCTTTTGCATCTTTGTTTTTTTCAAATGATTTTTCAATAGAATCAACTGTCATATTTGAAGACTTATCTCCAATGTCAACGTAAACAGGTATCATTCCGGCTCTAGATATTCCTTCTTCAATCGCATAACAACTAAAACCCTGAGTTAAAACTTTTGATTTTTTTTCTTCAAATAAAACTCTCAAAGCAAACTCAATTGCGTCTCTTCCCTTATAAAATAAATATGATTTTCCTTCATAGCTATGACTCAAATTATCGCTCAATTCAGCAAGATATTTTTGCTCGGTTAAGTTACTTTTAAATTTGAATATTTCTCTAAATGCTTTGATAACAAAACTAAATGAGTAATTTGAACCTAAGCTATTAAAAATTGGTTTCATATTATTTAAGATATTCCTTAATCCAACCAGGCATTTTGCCTTCAACTAAAATCATCTCATGCTTGTCCAGATTTGACAAAAAACTTTTGATTTTTTTCTGATCATCGTAAGTTTCTGAATCCAGAAAATCAATTTTAAATATATTTGAGAATGCTTCGCTTCCAGAATTGCCAACATGAATTACAGTATTAAAAACTTCTCTTGATTTTTGTGCTAGTAACATATGAATTTCATTTGTTTCTGATCCAAGATCAACAATTCCAGAAGTTATTAAGATTTTATTGTGCCCCAGGGCACCCTCTCTGGCTTCGCCATTCACCTTGTCACTTTCTATTTCTTTACACAAATCTATCGCTGCTTCAAATCCTTTTGGATTACTAGTACCACCATCATCAATCAAAAAGTTTCCTCTTTTAGTTTGATATGAAAATATGAACTTATCATTTGGAACAAAACTAGAAATGGAATCAACAATATCGTCATCGCTCACACCAAGTTTTTTAGCTGTTAATATAACCATTCTTATAATTTCTAAATAGTGGTTGCCCATTAATTTTGTGCTTACTTGTTGGCCACCGTAAACAAAAATTAATTTACCAAATTTGTTTAGATGAGATTTTAATATTGAAGTGTCAGCCTCAGTATTATTTGTTTCAAAAACTTTTAAATTTCTTCCATCTTTATTATCATTAATTCCCACTTCACAAATCTTAATTGCGCCTTTATCTAAACCATTACAGACTACGATTGAGTTTGGCAATAATGATTTGACTAACTCTGACTTTGCTTCAATAATTGACTGGAGATTTCCAAATAAACCGAGATGCTGCTTTGTAAGTCCAGTAATCACCGCCAGTGTTGGTTTAAACCACGAGCTTAAAATTTTTATTTCTCCTTTTTTATATGCTCCATATTCTAAAACCATCAACTCTTGATCGGAAAAATTATCGTTAATACTTTTTGCAACTGAAAATCTTGTATTAAATGATTTTGGAGTTTTGAAAACTGAATATTTTTTTTCTAATACGTGAGCTAATAATAATTTTGTGGAAGTTTTTCCATAGCTACCTGTGATACCAACAATAATCGGATTTTTTCTATTTACTTTATTTTGAGCTTTCAGTAGTTCTATATAGATTCTTAAATTTGAGATAATCACAGTTGGTAAAATTGAGATCAAAGTAAAGAAAGGTATTAAGGTTAAGAGCAACAAAAAAATTAAGAATAAATATAGAATAGAAATCAAATGAGTTGCGTCAAAAAAATTTACAACTGAAATCCAGGATGTAATAAAAAGAATCACGGCAAACAATAAACCAGTTATTAAAATTCTTGCTGTTATCTTTGGTCGTTTTAAACCAGTTTTAGAAAAATCTTGCATCCGTGGAAAAATTCTAAACAACTCTTTTTTCCCTTCAGATGATTTTAGAAACAACAATAACCTATCAATTCTGTATTCTTTTTGTTGAGAAAATGCCAACCATCTTAAGGATCTTACAAAGAATGAAGTTAGAAACAAAAAAAGTAATGCGAGTGTTTTCATATATATTAAGATATTGACACAAATTTCATAACTTCATCAGCCGTCTCAGTTGGGTGAGTAAACTGTGGAGAATGCCTACCATTTTTAATGAATGAAAGCTCGCTACCCACGATTAGTTCGTTCATTTTTTTTGCATGTTTAACTGGTGTAACTAGATCATTTTCACCCCAAATAATTTTTGTTGAACAATCTATTTTTGGCAAATATTCCAACACTTCTTCATCTAAAATTTTTGACATTGTTCGCCTCAATAGTGGAGGAGCATTTTTATAATCAGATTCTCTTGCAAGTTTATACAATATATTTCTAAAAAAATCTGCTTTGAATAAGACACCGCCCACTTTTGCTAAACTCAAAAAAACTGTTCTTTTCAAAATAGCCTTTAGAGACATGTCTCTAATACCAGAACTATCTAAAAGTATTAATTTTTTGACTTTTTGAGAATTTGTGGCCGTATATTTAATTGCCAACTGACCTCCAAATGAGTGTCCCAAAAGTATTATTTTTTGATTAGATGATTTTTCCTCAACTTCTTTATCTAGCCAGTCAAGATAATTATTCAAATCCCAAACCTCATTCAAAGGTGCTGAAAGCCCTGGAATTTTCAAAAAATTAACTTTAAAATTATTTTTTTCCAACTGATCAATGAAAGGCTGCCACATCTTTTTATTATCTTCAGCGCCCCTGACAGCCCAACCATGCAGTATAAATATAGTTTCCATGAACCAATTGTATTATATTTTGCTGTTTTTATCAGTTTGAGTTATTTTTCCAAAAATATTTACCAGTCTTAACTCAAAGTTGCAACTCTTTAATTCTTAAGTATACTAACCAGTATATGAAAAGTTCTAAAAAGATCATTTTAACCTCATTATTAATTCTTTCCACAGCTTTTTTTTCTGCCTGTACCAAGCCTGAAGATGTTGCAGAAGAAAATAAAAATGGAGATGATATTGCATTAAATTTTGATTCTAATAAAAAAGACTCAGGAATAGAACTTTCAGATACAAAAATTAGCAAAAAGGAAACCCAACCCCAAATGAAAGAAATTAATTACAAAAGTTTAGAAGACTTCAAAAAAATAGAGGCTACTCAAGCAGTATTTGAAACTACAAAAGGCACATTAGTTTTTGATCTCTACAGGGAAAAAGCACCGCTTACCACAGCTAATTTCTTGGATTTAATTGATAGTGGCTTTTATGATGGCATTATTTTTCATAGAGTTATTCCTGGTTTTATGGCACAGGTTGGTGACCCTTTCACTAAAGATCCAACAAAAACACAAAATGAATGGGGAATGGGTGGACCAACATATAGAATTATGGATGAATTTGACCCTTCATTAAAACATGACTCTGCAGGAATTTTGTCTATGGCAAATGCAGGTCCAAACACCGGTGGTAGTCAAATATTTATAACTTATGGACCACAACCTCATCTTGATGGAGTTCATGCCGTTTTTGGAAAATTAGTGGAAGGAATGGATGTTCTGGAATCAATTGAAAAAGGTGACAAGATAAGTAAAGCCAGTTACAGATAGAACACTCATTGTTTAGGACATGTGGAAAAAAACCTTAAAAATTTTAGGAATATTTTTTGCAGTAATTTTAATTAGTTTTTCCATTTTTTTATTTTTGGCTATAACTAGTCTGCAAAATAATAATTTTGCTAGTGCTAGTAAATATTCAAGTATTTCGCTAGCTATTCTAAATCCATTTTCAAAACTAACTTTTGGAAAATATGAAGATCTAGAGTTATTAAAAAGCATTCTTCAACTCATTAAAGAAATACCAAAAATTAGCGAAGATTTTAATTCTGCCATAAAAACCGGACCTGAAGAAAACTACATCGTTGATCTAAAAAAACTTTCTGGAGTTCTAAAAAATGTAAACGAATACGCAGATGTTTTTTCTAAAAACCTAGATAAAGTACCAAATTCATTAAAATCAAAAACCAATGAAATAGCCCAACTTTCCAATTTAATTCCTGATTTAATAAAAATAATTGATAATCTTGCTGATAAAGATCAAAAAATAATTATTGTATTTCAAAATTCCGATGAGATTAGAGCAACTGGTGGTTTTATGGGCTCTTATGCAGTAGCAAATATTGAAAATGGAAAAATCATTGATTTAACAACAGAAGATATCTATGACGCAGAAGGTCAGTTTGAAGGATTTGTTGAAGCACCTAGCGGTGTAAAAGAATATCTTAGTGAAGGAAAAGGAATGAGATTATCCAACGCAAATTGGGATCCAGATTTTCCGGTGAGTGCTAAACAAATCTTACAATTTTTTGCATTAGGTAACAAAACAAATTCCAACACACTAATCGCAATTAATCCTGAATATGCCAAAAAAATCTTAGAAATTACTGACAGTATTACAATTAATGATTACAACACAATCATAGATAAAAATAACATTACTGAAGTTTTAAGAACTAGAAGAGATACTTTTTTTCCTGGAAGCAAACAAAAAAAGCATCTTCTTTCCCAATTACTAACTCAATTGCAACTTAAAATTAGTCAATTAGATAATAAGAAAAAAATTGCTTTAATCAATGAAACAGTACTTGAAATTGAAAACAATAATATTCAACTTTATTCAAATATAGAAGATATTGATCAAATTTATTCAAAAAATAAATTTAGACAAGAAGTAAAAAGTTCTCCTGATTCAGAATATCTATATTTAATAGAATCAAATGTTGGCATAAATAAAGCAAACAAAAATATTACAAGAAATGTTGTAATTGACGCTGATGACTTTAATACTAAAGTTTCAATTAATTTCAATAATTCCAATCGCATTCCGACTCAATCAAATCTCACAAACTTGGTTGAAGGTAATGAAATAAATTCAGACAGATCCAATCATCTTGGATATATTAATTACCAAAGAATAATAGTCAAACCAAATTATAAAATTAAAAGCATAAAATATAACGATCAAGAAATTTTGCAGTGGAATGAAAATATTTATTACAACTATAAATTAGAAGAATTTAAAGAAATTGGATTTTTGTTTACCTTGAAAGAGGAAGAACTTGCCACTGTTGTTATAGAATTAGAAAACTCACAAAAGAACTTAGATAAATTCTATATTCAGAAACAACCAGGAATTCCAGAAACAGAATATCTTGTCAAAAAAAATGGCAAAACTATATCCAAGAAATTGACAAAAAATACTCTGTTTGAAATACAATAATCAACTTTCATGTTAAAATAATCTTTATGAATGACGTCATTGAACCAGAAGAACTACTTGAAAACTCAAGCCAATATTTGGAACAACATAATACTGATAATCTAAAAAAAGAGTTAGAGCAACTTGAACAAAAAACTTTTCAAGCAAATTTTTGGCAATCTTCTGAAGCAAAAAAGGTAATGAAAAAAGCCGCTTTAATAAAAGAAAAAATTGCTGATTTTGAGTCTATAAAAAACTTAAGTGAAGAACTCAAAGCTTATCAAGAATTAATTGATGAAGAAAAAGACAAAGAGGTAATTAAAAATCTTGAAATTGAATTTAAGATTACTCAATCAAAACTTACAAAAAAATTAAATGAACTAAAGCTTAAACAATATCTTAGTGGTAAGTACGATAGTTTTGGAGCAATTTTATCTGTTCATTCTGGACAAGGTGGCACAGAAGCAATGGACTGGGCATCAATGTTAAAAAGAATGTATTCAAGATTCTTTGAAAGAAAAAACTGGAAAGCTTCAATTGTTTCTGAATCAAGGGGCGAAGAAGCAGGAATAAAATCTGTAGAATTTATGATTGAAAATCCCTACGCATACGGATACTTAAAAAATGAACAAGGAGCTCATAGATTGGTGAGACTTAGTCCATTTAATGCAGACAGTCTCAGACAAACGTCATTTTCGCTAGTTGAGACTCTGCCTCTCATCGATGAAGCTGAAGATGAAATTGAAGTTAATGATGTAGATTTGGGATGGAATTTTTCTAGATCTGGAGGAGCTGGCGGTCAAAACGTCAATAAAGTTAATACCGCAGTTGAACTTACCCATATTCCGACTGGAATTGTTGTGCGTTGTAGAGAAGAAAGAAGTCAGGTTCAAAACAAAGAGAAAGCTTTAATCAAACTAAAAAGAAAGTTGGCTCAAATTGAAGCCCAAAGATTTCAAGATGAACTTAATAAAGAAAAAGGAGTTCATGTAAACGCAAGTTTTGGCAGTCAAATAAGAAACTATGTTCTCCACCCATATCAATTGGTAAAAGACACCAGAACCCAAGTTGAAACCACCAATACTGAAGATGTTTTAGACGGAGATATAGACATTTTTATTCAAGAAGAAATTAAATTATAAATACGCTATACTTTAATCATATGAAAAAAATTGACGTTATTGAGGACCTAGAAAATAAAGCCGTGGTTGACGATGATTTACTTCTAGATCATAATCAAAATTCTTTTAGGGACCAAAGTAATCAAATTAGTGCAAATGAGAAAGATATTCCAATGAGAAGTTCTTCAAAATTATTTATAATTTTAACAATCCTAGCTGTTATTTCAGGTGTTGGAACTGGATTTGGAAGTTTTAAACTTTTTGCAAAACAATCAACAAGTGGCGCTAATAATGAAGTCAATCAAGAACTTCCTTCTGCAGGAAAAGTTAAAGATGGTGATATTTATGGTAATTTAGAAAAAGAATATGACGGCTTTGCTGAAGGCTATCTTGAAGAAGGTGGCATCGATGGCGAAGGCTCACATAGATTACTAAGACCAGGTGGAGAATCACAAACTGTAGCATTAACATCATCAGAAACTGATCTTTCTGAACTAGCTGGTTCAGAAGTCAAAATTTGGGGTGAAACATTTAAAGGACAAAAAGCTGGCTGGCTTATGGATGTCGGCAGAGTTGAAGTTCTAAAAGTAAATGGCGAATCTCCAGCAGAAGAATAAACTACGTTTTAATCTTGCAAAACCATTAGTAAACAGGCTAAACTAGGCTTTAGTTATGATTAAATTTACATCAGTTAGTAAATATTTTTCTCCAGAAGCATATGCTGTCGATAATCTCACTTTTGAAATTAAACCAGGAGAAATGGTTTTATTAACTGGACCTTCTGGATCTGGAAAAACTACAATCATGAGGCTCCTTACCAGAGAATATACTGCAACGAGTGGTGAGATATTTTTTGCTGATAAAAACTTAAACGAACTTAAAAAATCCGAAGTTCATCAACACAAAAGAAAAATTGGTGTTATTTTTCAGGACTATAAATTATTACCAGAATTAAATATCTGGGAAAATATTGCTCTCCCGCTTTCAATTATTGGCAAAAAACAGGAAGAAATTGAAAGTCGAGTTACGGACCTGCTAACTCTAGTTTCGTTAACAGAAAAAGCTTACTTATTTCCAAAACAACTTTCTGGTGGTGAAGCCCAAAGAATCAGTATTGCCAGAGCTCTATCCACCGGACCAGCAATAATTTTTGCTGATGAACCAACTGGAAATCTCGACCTTGAAACTTCACTTGAAATTGGCAGATTACTAAAGAAAATAAATTCATTTGGCACAACGCTAATTTTAGCAACTCATGATCAAGGAATTATTGGTTTATTCAATGAAGCGAGAAACATAACTCTTGAAAAAGGAAAGCTAAAAAAAGACACTGGATCCAAGAAAACAGAGAAGGTGAAGAAGGTGAATTCCGAAAGTAAAGAGGCTGGCCTAGGCCATGGCGAAACCAAAGAAGGTGCTCAGGGGATGAAGGTGAAAAAAGACGTTAAAAAGGACAACCTAGAAGAAAAACGTGAAGCTAAAGAAGAGAAAAATGATACCAAACAAAACAAACCAGACATCAAAGTTGAAAAACACGATGATAAAGAAGAAAAAGAAAAAACAAAAACCACCGACAAACAAAAAATCGACAGTAAAAAACCAAAAACAAAATCATGAACTCAATTACAACCGCTCTTGCAACAATTCGAAGATCTCCATATCAAGCATTAACTTCAATAATCATGGTCTCAGTTACATTTTTTGTTGCCTTTAGTTTTTCACTCTTCGTTTTTGGCGCAAGCAAAGTGCTTCAACACTTTGAGACCAGACCCCAAATAATTGCCTTCTTTAAACTCGAAACACCAATAGCAGACATTAAAGCTGTGGCTGAAAAAATAAAAAGTAAAGATTATGTCGAATCTGCATCAGTTATTAGTCAAGAAGATGCTCTAAAACTTTATCAAGAAGAAAATAAAAGTGATCCATTGCTACTAGAATTAGTTACAGCTGATATTTTGCCGGCTAGTGTTGAAGTATCTGGAAAGAGTATCGAGTCTTTAGAAAAAATTAAAACAGATCTTAACGAGTTTGATCAAGTTGAGGATATAAGATTTCAAGAAGACGTTGTTTTAACACTTTCTAAATGGGTAAAAACAGCCGAAATTATTGGACTTACTTCAATAATCGTCTTATCATCAATTTCATTTTTAATAATCATGACAATCACAGCTATGAAGGCATCAGCTCAAAAAAAATCTATTACTATTATGAGATTACTAGGAGCTACAAAAGGATATATAAAAGCACCTTTTATGATTGAGGGAATGATTTATGGCCTGATTGGATCAGTAATTGGCTGGATCTCAACCTTCTCAGCACTTCTCTATTTAACTCCGGTAATAAATGAGGCTTTGGGTGAAATTAAACTCTTGCCCATACCAATAGAATTTTATTTAATGCATGCTTCAATCGGCATCATACTTGGCTTTATTCTAGGTGGATTTGCAAGTCTTGTAGCTGTTCAAAGACTGATTAAAAATTAATACTAAAAATCACCGATCGCTAGATTATGGTAAAGAAAATAAACATTTTATTAGTTTCCTGTTTTATATTTCTTAATTTATTTTCATTTGTTAAAGCTGTCGATTGCTCAATCGATCAACCTTGCGATAGTAGTAGTGATAACTATGAGTCATGCTTGAATGACAAAATAAGTTGCTTACAAGCAAAAATTGATGATTCCAAAGGTAAAAAAACAACGCTTGAAAATACTATTAGTATTATGAATGGCAATGTAAATATCAAGGAATTAGAAATTAAACAAAGAGTAGCAGAAATTGATAAGCTAGAAAAAGAAATTGCACTACTTGGTGACAGAATATCAGGTCTGAGTATATCTCTAGACAGGCTTACCACGCTCTTGGTTGATAGAATTAGAACTCAATACAAACAAAGATCTTCTACTCCACTAGATCTTTTAGTTTCATCTAAATCTTTAGGTACTTTTGTTAGTCAAAGTAGATACCTATCTCTGGCTAGTAGACAGACAGCAGAAGCAATGCAAAGAGCTCAAGATCAGAAAGTTATTTACGACGAGCAAAAAGATATAAAGACCGTTAAACAAGATGAAATAGAAACAAAAAGGTATCAACTACAACTAGAACAGAATAGCTTGGTTAGTCAAAGAAAAGAGCAACAAAACTTGTTAGTTATCACTAAAAATGATGAAAGCACTTTTCAAAAATTATTACAACAAGCACAAGCAGAAGTTTTATCATTAAAAAGTTATACTGCCAATAAAGGTGGATCATCATTACTTGGTAATAAAACCAGTTGTGATGACTGGGGCTGTTATTACAATCAAAGAGATAGTGAATGGGGAAATCAGCTGATTGGCAGGAGCAATGAAACCATGTCCAGTGTTGGCTGTCTAGTCACGTCAGCAGCAATGATTGCCTCCCACTATGGAAAAAATATAAATCCATCACAAATTGCTGCAAGTTCATATCCATTTGATTTTAATACGGCTATGATGAGATTTGGCTGGCTAGATTATGTTAATGGTACTAAAGTTTCACGTGAAAGAATATGCTGGGGAAATAGCTGCGCCCTTGCATCAATCGATTCTGAGCTAGCATCTAATAGACCAGTAATCATAAGAATAAATGCAGCAAATCAAGCAGGAACCCACTTTCTAGTAATCACAAAAAAAGACGGTGATAACTACATTATGAAAGATCCTTACGAAGATAACGGAAATAATAGAAATTTCACTGATGTTCATTCACTCTCAAATATTACTGCCGTTGACAGAGTTTCAGTTAATTAATTTCATGGCTCCAAGCCTCGATTAACCCTACAATTAACACAATATTTTATTGATAAACTTTTGCAGATGAGTAAATTCTGCAAAATCATATCTGCGCAATTAGTATTTTTTATTGTATTAATGGTTAGTTTGAAATATCCATCGATAATTTTGGCTACTATTGTCGTTAACGAACTCTATCCAAAACCTGCCACAACTGAAAAAGAATGGATTGAACTCTATAACGATACATCTTCATTAATCGATATTAGTGGTTGGAAATTAATGGATAAACTTAGTAGTCCAGCTGTTATCTTTGAATTTTTACCAACACCTGAAAATACATGGGAAATTGAAGCTAATTCATATTTAGTTATTGAACTGGATTCCAGCAAACTTAATAATGCTGAAGATGGCGTCGATTTGTTCGATGCCCAAGGTTTATTGGTTGACAATTTAAACTATAAAAATTCTCAAGATTCTTTAAGTTTTTCAAAAATAATAAATATTGAAAACAATCAGTCAGCTATAGAAATCACGTCGCCCACAAAAGGAAGCTTAAATATCTCCAATAATCAAGAAACAACTGAGGATGAAGCAGCTGAGGATGAAACAACCAATTTACCAATAGATAATTTAATAATTTCTAGTGTTCTGCCCTGCCCAGACGAAGGTGAAAATGAAAGTATTCAAATTAACAATCCAAATGCGATTGATATTACACTTGAAAATTGGCAAATTGCCGACTTGGCGGGAAATAAAATTATTCTAACAAGTAACGAAATTGCCTTAAAAGAAACAACGACACAAATAAACTTAACAAAAAATATTATGAATAACACTGGAGATACAATATATTTATTTGATCCAACTTCAAATCTAGTTGATGAGCTTGAGTTTGATAGTTGCGACAATGTTGAAAGTAGCGCTAACTCTTCAACGAATAATGCCGCTGACAATACAACAGAACCTGAAAATCGAGATCGTAATGATGACAATTCTCAGGCTGTGGACCAATCATCAAACAACATTGATACTAAAGAAAATGACACATCTACCCAAAATAATTTGATCTCAGAAAATCAATTACTAATAAATAACAACAAAATTCTTAAAATAGCTAATCATGAGAAACTAAAAATAGAAAAGGATGAATCGTTAAAATCAAAAAGAATTGTATTAAAAAGAAAGATATTCTCCAAGACCCATGTAATAAGTGTTATAATTGGTGGATCAATATTGATTTACACTTCACTATTTTTTATTAAAAATGCAAAAGATTAAAAAATTTATAAATATCTATTTTCCTCCTATTGCTTGGGGTATTTTTATTTTTATTTTATCTTCTCAGAATTCATTACCAGGTTTTGAACAATCGCCTATTGATTTCTTCTTCAAAAAATCTGCGCACATATTTGTATACCTGGTTTTATACCTTTTGGTAAAAAGATCTATTGATATAAAATATAATTATAAGCAAACAAAGAAACAAATTTTATTACCAATATTTATCTGTTTAATTTATGCGATAAGTGATGAACTTCACCAATCGATGACTCCAGGAAGATATCCAACAGTCAGAGATGTAGGTTATGATATGCTTGGAGTTGGCACTGCGTTCCTAAGAAAATATAATTTTATATAATTTTATTTGTTTGTAGATTGACAGAAATATAAAATAAGTGATAATGATTGATCTAAGATGCTCTATATGAGATTAATTAATAATTATTGAAAGGAAATGAAACATGACTAAATCACAATTAGTTGCAGTTATTGCAAAAAAAGCACATTTAACAAAAAAAGCTTCATCAGACGCTATTGAAGCATTGTTCGAAGAAGTAATTAGATCACTTAAAAAAGGTGAAAAAGTAGTTGTATCTGGTTTCGGTACTTTCTACGTTAGTAAAGTTGGAGACAAGCAAGTCGTTCCATTTGGCAATGAAAACAAAAGACAAACAATTAAAGGTCACAAAGTTGTTAACTTCAGAGTTGGCAAGCCTTTAAAGAAACAAGTTTGGTAAAACAAGCCCTAAAGTAAACTTTAAAACCCCCACTTTTTAGTGGGGGTTTTGGTTGTCTAGCCAGAGGTGGTAGAATGCAAGAATGCTAAAGAAATATTACTTAATTTTTAAATACATGTTCATCAGAACATTGCAGTTTAGAGAGGAAATCGTAATATATGCTTTTTTAGATATAATTCCATTTTTTGTTTTATTTTTCTTATGGGGAGCTGTGTATTCGGGACAAACCCAAATAAATGGTTATTCTTATTCCGATATTGTCCAATATTACATTATGGTAGTTTTCGTACAAAGAATTACTGCAACTTATTTTGAAGGCTGGCGCTCACAAGAAATAAGAATGGGAAAAATTGACTATTTTCTAACAAGACCATTTTCTTATATTAACGAAGTCCTCTCAAAAGAAATTGGTGGAAAAATTATTAATTTATCAATTTCCATTCCCATTTTAACTGCTTTTTATTTTCTATCCATTAAAATTTTTAGTGTACAAACCATTCAACTAAACCTCAATAATTTTTTTATTTTTCTAATTTTAATATTTGCAGCCTATGCAATTCAAATTATGATTGCGCTATGGATTGTACTTTTAACTTTTTGGTTTGAAGGTTCTAGCGGTTTAGAACATTTTAAGTGGATTGTACTTTCTCTATTTAGTGGTTCAACAATTCCTTTTGAATTTATGCCAATTTGGTTGCAAAAAATCTTTGAGTTTTTACCTTTCAAATATACAAGTTATGTTCCAATCCAAATTATTATGGGAAAAATTAGCCTAACAAGCAAAGATTACTTAAGTGTAGTATTAACTTTGTTGGCAATGATTTTGATTACCAAGTTTTTATGGAAAAAAGCTATATATAAATATTCATCAGCTGGAGGTTGAACTTAAGTGAAAAAATATTGGAAACTTTTTTGGCATTTTAGAAGAACACAACTCATGAAAATGATGGAGTATCGTGGTGATTTTTTCTTCTGGATGGCTGTCTCTGTGATGTGGACTGCATTTAATTTTTTCTTCTATACCATCATTATTGGTAATAGTAAAACAATATCTGGATGGACTTATGATGAAGTTTTAGTTTTACTTTCGATCTTTACCATGATTGACTCATTTACTTGGTCAGTATTCTATCCAAACATGATTAATTACTCTGAATCAATCTACCAAGGCAACCTTAGCAAACTTCTTCTATCACCAATTAACAGTATATTTATGATCTTAACTCAGGAAGCAACTTACCATAATGTTCCAAGATTTTTTATCGGACTAGTTGTGCTTTTAAAAACTCTAAATAAAATGAATGTTGAAATTTTTGCTGTACAAATATTCTTGGCAATATTTGTTTTTGGGTGTGCAATTATCTTTTTGTATAGTACTTGGTTTATATTAGCAACTTTATCTTTTTGGGCAGAAAAATTAACAAACATTAATGAAATAATGCCAGGACTTAGAGCTGTCTATCAAATGCCTGCTGGAATTTACACTGGAATTACCGGCTTTATAATTACTTTTATCTTTCCACTTGGATTAGTAACTACGTTGCCCAGCGAAATTATTTTAGGAAGAAATAGCACTGCGCAAATTATCTATTTTTTCTTTTTCACAATCTTACTAGCAAATTTATCAATTATGTTTTATAAATTTTCAATTAGAAAATATTCTAGCGTAGGAAACTAAGGTATAATTAAAATTATGAATAACTCAATTATTAAAGTAAAGAATTTAAAAAAATATTTTAAAGTTTATAAAAAAGAACCAGGACTTTGGGGCTCTATTAAATCATTGTGGAAAAGAGATTATGAAACTGTAAAAGCAGTTGATGATGTAAGCTTTGAAATAAAAGAAGGTGAAATCATAGGTTTCATTGGACAAAATGGCGCAGGCAAAACCACAACCTTGAAAATGCTTTCTGGCTTGCTCTATCCAACAGCCGGCGAAACAACTGTGCTTGGTTTTAATCCGTGGGACAGAAAAGCTGAATTTCAGAAGCAATTTGCCCTTGTAATGGGCCAAAAGAATCAATTATGGTGGGATTTGCCAGCTATTGAATCTTTTAACCTAAATAAGGCAATCTACGAGATCCCCGATAAAGAGTTTGATGCAACATTAAGTAAGCTTTCTAAGTTGTTGGACGTTGAAGATATTTTGAAAATCCAAGTGAGAAAACTCTCTTTGGGTCAAAGAATGAAATGCGAAATTATCGCAGCACTTTTGCACAGTCCAAAAGTTTTATTTTTGGATGAACCAACTATTGGCTTAGACGTTGTGATGCAAAAAACTCTAAGAGATTTTATAAAAAAATATAATGAAGAATTTGGAGCAACAATAATTTTGACAAGTCATTATATGGGAGATGTAAAAGAGCTATGTGAACGAGTAGTGATGATAGACAAAGGGCATAAAATTTATGATGGCAAATTATCAGACATAATTAAAAAATATGCCAGAAATAAAATTTTATCTTTAACTCTAGAAGACGGAGTTGAGAAAAAAGAATTAGAAAAGTTTGGCAAAATAAAGTCATTCAAAGACCAACAAATTACTCTTTTAGTACCAAGAAAAAATGCTACAAAAATTGCCGCTCAAATATTGAATCAATTCAAAGTAGTGGATTTAAATATTGAAGAAGTCTCAATTGAAGTTGTTATTAGAGAAATATTCGCTGATAAAAATAAACATTAATGCAGAAATATCTCACGATTTTAAAAATAACCTGGCAAGAAGGTCTAGTCTATAGATTTAGTCTTTTTACTTGGAGGCTTAGATCATTTTTATCTAGTCTCACTTCCCTAACAGTTTGGACTGTTATTTTTTCTTCAAACTCAAGTGCTTTTAATTATTCAAAAGAAAGTATGATTACTTATATTTTTTTAGTAGCATTTTTACAAAGTTTTATCATCGCAACATCATTAAATAGTCTAGCAAGTAGAATTTATTCCGGAGAAATTAGTAACTACTTATTAAAACCACTTAATATTTATTGGTTGTTTGTTACGCAAGAAATTGCTGACAAATTTAGAAATGTACTTTTTTTAACAATGGAAACGCTTCTTTTATTTGCAATTTTCAAACCAATGGTAGTATTTCCAAATACAGAAAATTTTTTAATATTTTTAGTTTGGTGTTTCGGCGGATTAATCATGAACTTTATTATTTCATTATTGTTTGGCAGTATAGGTTTTTGGAGTCCACAAGTTTGGGGACCTAAATTTTTATTTTTTATGATTGTAGATTTTACGGCAGGTAGATTATTTCCTTTAGATATTTTACCAATTTTTTTACAAAAGATTATTTACTTTACCCCATTTCCTTACTTATCATTTTTACAAATTCAACTTTTTTTAGGAAAGCTTTCAGAACAAGAAATAATCAAACACACTTTACTTTTAATTTTTTGGATAATATTTCTGGGAATAATTACAAATAATATATGGAAAAAAGGATTAAAAACATTTGAGTCAGTTGGAAGATAAAAATATAAAATGAAAAAAAATAGAATAAGCACATACTTCAAAGTTTGGAAAGTTTTTGGTTTTAATGCCATTCAAGAAACTCTCGTCAATCGTGGCTCTAATGTGTTGTTTATGATTGGAAAAATATTAAGATTGGCTTTCTCACTAATATTTTTATTACTTATTAAAGAAACAGTCACTACTTTTTCTGGATACACATCTGATCAAATGGTTGTCTTTTTTCTTACCTACCAGTTTCTTGATCTTCTAAGTCAAATGATCTATAGAGGAACCTATGTGTTTAGCTCTGAAGTTAGATCGGGATCATTTGATAGTTATTTGAGCAAACCAATTAATCCACTTTTTAGAGCCCTAACTGGAAAACCAGATGTTAATGATGCAATTTTTATGATTCCTTCCTTGGCAGTAAGTTTCTATATATTTAGCACACTTGATATCTCAGTCACCTGGTCCGGAGTTTTATGGTATTCACTCCTTTTAATAAATAGCATGTTAATTGTCACAGCAATTAACATCGTAATTCTAGTCATTGGAATTCTAACCACTGAAACGGAAGGTGTCATTTGGACATATCGCGATTTGAACGCTATGGGAAAATTTCCAATAGGAATTTATATGCAACCACTAAGGTTTATTCTTTTTTTCATCATTCCAATCGGAATGATGATTACCATACCTACTGAAATTTTACTCGGAACAAAGCCAAGTTTTAGTATCATTGCAACTTTGATAACAGGAATTGTTAGCTTTTTTGCAAGTATAAAACTATGGAATTGGGCACTTAAAAAGTACACTAGTGTAGGAAGTTAAATTAGACTTAAAACTTTCTTTGCATCAACTGAACTATAAATCTTAACGTTTGCAAAATCTTCAAGGTTTATCCATTCTGCCTTACCAACATATCTCAATTCTTGCTCATCTAAAAACTGAGTTGAAAGTTCACCACCCACAACTTCGCATTGATGAAATATTTGAATTGAATGAACAAAACTTCCTTTAAACGGCAATTTAAAAAAAGAGTTATCGCAGTGAAGCAATTTTCCAACTTTAACGACTAGACCTGTTTCTTCTTTAACTTCTCTAATAAGCGCATCTGCTGTTGATTCTCCTAATTCAATTGCGCCTCCGGGAAAATCATAACCTTCCCATTGTTTTGAAAGCAAAACTTTACCATCATGAATTATTACTGCGTAAACTGCTGGTCTAAAACTTAATTCAGAAGACTGAACTTTATAAGTTTTACCATAAATATCATCACAGATAACTTCTTGATTTATTTCAGTCATATTTTTTCTTTAAGTTGTTTATATTTATCTGTGTTCAAGAGTTTCTCTATTTCAAGTTTTATGTCTGCACAATCTTGCAAGCTGTAAGGCTTAAAATTTTGGTAATATTCTGGTGATTCTTCAACAAATGGGAAAAACAGAGCATTAGGAAAAGCTTTAAATCTTAAGTCATTGTCTGGATGCTTTTCATTTTTTGATCTCACGTATAAGTGAACATGAACCGCCGGTTTTATTTTGACTCCGGGAAAATAAGCCCAATTACCATTATCTTGATAATTAATTCTTTGGACATCAATTCCCTTTTTAATCATCACGTTAGTAATAGCTTCACCGGTTATCAAAACAAGCTCCATCATTTCTAAATACAAATCTAACGGCATTTTTGTTCTATCGACGTATGTAGTTTTTGGAGTAATTTTTGCATGACCTCCATTGTCTCTATCATGATGAGGATTATCATGACCGATTATAGTAAATCTTTGTGTTCCAAGTATTAATGGCATAACAAATTAAATTATATCAGAGTAAAAATAAATGATGAAACAAAAAAGCCCCCGAATATTCGAGGGCTTTTCTAATTCTATTTTTATTTTTAAGAGAAAGCTTTTGACTTTCCGATGAAACCTTAACGCTTTGGAGACTGTCTCTTACTTCTAGCTTTACCACCGGTTCCAATTTTTCTGGTTTCTTTCATTCTGTCGTCTCTTGTCATTAAACCTGCTGGTTTCAACAAGCCTATTAAGGTTGGGTCAAATTTTACAAGTGCTCTAGCAATTCCATGAACTACAGCATCTAATTGTGATGATGATCCTGATCCTGAAACTTTAGCAACAACTGAGAATTTTCCAACTGTGCCAGTTAGTTCAAAAGGATTCTTGTATCTTAAAACTGCATCACTTACTGTGTCAAAATATTGTCCAACAACTTTGTCATTTACAATAAAATCACCTTCGGATTCATAGAGTCTAACTCTTGCAGTTGCAACTTTTCTTCTACCTACAGCTTCGTAATATTTACCTGTTGGGTAAGTTAACTCAGAAGATGCTTGAACGCCAGTCTTTTTAATAACACTTTTGATTGGCTGTGTTTTTTTAACTATTTTTTTAATTACTTTTTTCTTTTTATTTAATTTTAATGCCATATCTGATTATGCTCCTAATTGACTTTCGTGATTATGATCTGGACCTGCGTAAACTTTCAAGCGAGCCATTCTCAAATCTTGAAGTTTATTTTTAGGTAACATGTTTCTAACTGAGTTTTCTATAATTCTTTCAGGAAATTGAGCTCTTGTTTTAGCAAGATTTCTTTCCTTAAATCCACCTGGAAAACCAGAGTGTCTTTGATACATTTTTTCTTCTTCTTTATTGCCGGTAACAACAATTTTTTCTGCATTTATAACTACAACGTAGTCACCTGAATCTATATTTGGGGTATATTCTTTTTTACCCTTACCAATTAGTTTGGTAGCAATTTCTGTAGAAATACGACCTAAAACTTTGTCGGTGGCATCAACTAAATACCATTTTCTTTTAATTTCGCTAGTCTTTTGTGAATAAGTTTTTTGCATTATCTATTTTACCTCTTTCTTGGATTTTTCCTTTGAAGAAGCTACTTTCTTTGTTGCGGTCTTTTTTACTTCAGTCTTTTTTACTTCAGCCCTTTTTTCAACTTTAACGACTTTTTTTTCAACTTTTTTGCCTTCACTTCTCAAAGTATCCATTCTTGATGGCATTTTTGTTAAAGAAAGTTTTACTAATTTTGTATTATCTCCTCTTCTTAAGCCAACTTCTGCTATGGAAGTAAAACCTGAATTCTTGTCTGAAAATTCTGGAGCAATTCTATCAACTAATGAATTAACAACATCTTTTCTGCCAAAGAATCTGTGAAGAAGTCTTCTGGTAGCAACTGAATCAACTTTAGCTGTAGCAATAATCTTATCAGAAATTCTTTTAATTTCCTTTGCTTTACTTTCAGTTGTAACGATTGAACCATGTTCAACTAAAGAACGAACCAAGCCCTTAAAAAGTGCTTTTCTGGACTTACTGTCTCTATTAAAATGTTTAACGTTTGATCTATGTCTCATGGTTATTTACTCTCCCAAGCTTACGCCTTTTTTAGCTAAAGCTGCGTCAATTAGTACAACACTCTTTCCACCCAAATTCTTAACTTTTGAAACTACATCTTTTGGAGCTCCAGTTAAGTCACCGACAGTTTTGAATCCACCTTTTCTAAGTGCATTTGCAATTCTTGTTGGTAAATCTAATTCTTCAACTGTTAATCTTAATGTCTCAGCTTCCTCAGGTGATAAGCTTATTTCTGGCTCAACAACCTCTGGAACTACTGGATTAAAAACTTGACTAAATTGTTTTGTTAAAATCTTTGCTGAAAGTTGGACAGCGTCCATAGGTGAAATAGATCCATCTGTTTGAACAGAGAGAATCAATTTATCAAAATCAGTAATTCTTCCGACACGAGTTTGTTCAACTTTGTAAGATACTTTTACAACTGGTGAATAAAGAGCGTCTAAAACTATGTCTCCAATTGCGAGAGCATTTTTCTCATCTGCAATTACGTAACCTGTTCCAGACTCGACTCTCATTTCAACTTCTAATGTCTTTCCTTTTGCGATTGTTGCAATTGGCATTTCTTTGTTGATGATTTCAAATCCTGCTTCACATTCAATATCTGCTGCTGTAACTTCTTTTGGTCCTTTGACTGAAAGCTTTAAAACACCAGCTTCTCTTGTTGAAGCAAAAACTTTAATTTGTTTTATATTCAATGCCATTTCTAAAACATCTTCTTTTAGGCCATCAATTGTTGAAAATTGGTGATCTGCACCAGCAACTCTAAATTGAGTTATAGCTGTTCCTGGCAATGAAGATAAGAGAACTCTTCTCAAAGCATTTCCCAAAGTATGACCATAACCATTTTCCAATGGTTCAATGATTATTGTTGATGAAGTAGCACTAGCATCCTTCTCTTCGACTTGAAAAGTTGGATTCATAGCTGATATTAGCTTTGTTTCTTGGTTATCGTTTTTTAAATTTTGCATATTTTTCCTTTGTTTCTTCTCCCATTAGGCTTTTGTCCTTTTGGAATCTGTTTCTAGATATTTAATACTTTTTTACTTTATAATATTTAACTTTATCTACTGTAATATTCGACAATTAGTTGTTCTTCGATTGATTCTGAAATGTCTGTTCTTTCAGGATATCTAGTAACTTTAGCAACAGCACCTTTTTGTTCTAGCCATGTTACTTTGTTACCGTTTTCTTTGATTCCTTCTGCAACTAAAGGTATTTTTGTAGCTTTAGATGTTAACGTTATAACATCGTTAACTTTAACTTCATAAGAAGGAATGTCCATTTTTTTACCGTTTATTCTTACATGAGAATGACTTGCGAGTTGTCTTGCTGCTGCTCTTGTTCCAGCCCATCCTAATCTATAAATAACGTTGTCTAATCTTCTCTCTAATAAACTTAAAAGAGCTGCTCCAGTTGCTGTTGGATTTTTACTTGCTTGTGTGTAAAGCTTTCTGAGTTGTTTTTCCAAAATACCGTAAATATACTTTACTTTTTGTTTCTCATTCAATTGAGTACCGAAATCAGAATTTTTTCTCTTAGATTTTGCACCATGTTGGCCTGGTTTAGAGGTCAAACGTCTTGCAACTTTGAGAGCATTGGTTTTAAGACCTAAGTCTTCTCCAATTTTTCTTGCTAGTTTATTTTTTGGTCCAGTGTATCTTGCCATATTATTTTTTTCTTACTTGTTATGCTTTGCTTTTCTTGGTCTTGTACCATTATGAGGATCTGGAGTCATATCAGCAATCATACTAACTCTTATGCCCTGAGCTCTTAATACTCTAAGAGCGACATCTCTTCCTGGACCAGGTCCCTTGATAAATAAATCGATTGTATTCATTCCAAAAGCTTTAGCCTTATTAACAACATTTTCAACAGTAATTGTTGCTGCGTATGGTGTTGATTTTCTTGAACCAGAAAAACCTGATTCACCTGCTGATGACCAGCAGACAACGTTTCCATTGTCATCAGTAACACTGACCATTGTAGTGTTAAAAGTTGCTGTAACATACATTCTGCCTTTTGGGACAGCTTTAGTTACTTTTTTTGTAGTTGTGTTCTTTCTTTCTTGAGCCATGATAATTATTTACCTTTTTTTGCTGTTTCTAGTTTAGTTGCCATTTCTTTTGACATTGCGCCAACAGTTCTTCTCTTAGAACCACCTCTTGCATTTCTGGAATTGGTTTTTGTTCTTTGACCTCTAGTTGGAAGTTTAGCAATATGTCTTAGACCTCTATAACTTCTAATACGTTTTAATCTGTCAATGTTATCACTAACATGTCTTCTCAAATCTCCTTCGATTTCATATCTATCAAGAATTCTTTGAATTCTATTAAGTTCATCGTTTGTGAGATCTCTTGCTCTTTTGTCTGGATCTACTTGAGCCTCTCTTAAAACAGTTTCAGCTGTATTAAGACCGACACCATAGAGTGACTGTAGTGAATAAAGTATTTTTTTATTTTCTGGTATATCAACACCAATAATACGAGGCATATTTTATTATCCTTGCTTTCCTTTATGTTTTGGTTCTGTACAAATTCTTCTCAGAACTCCTTTACGTTTGACTAACTTGCAATGAATGCAAATTGTTTTCAAAGATGATTTTACTTTCATTTATTACCTTTTTGTTGTTTCTTTATTTTCAACAGGCTTGAACTATACATCAATTTGTTCAAATTGAAAAGAATTAGTTTTACTGCGAAGCCTGTTTGGTTGATCTATAGGTGATTTTACACTTATTGAGGTCATATTTAGAGACATATCCTCTGATCAAATCGCCTGGCATGACTCTAATTCTGAACAATCTCATCTTACCAACTAAAGTTCCAAGCAAAACTTTGCCAATCATTGGCTTGACTAGAGAATCTGTTACCAGCACTCTAAACATTGTATTTGGCAAACAAGTTTCAACCACTCCCTCAACTTCAAAACGATCATCTCGATCAGATTTGTCGGAGGTAGAGTCAACTTGTCTTTTAGATTTTGCAGATCTTTTATGATCTTGAACTTTTCCCATAAATACTACCTGATTGTATTCGAAACATACTACATACAAACTATCTGTAGAATGCAACCAGAAGTTAGTATTATACCTCAAGGTGTCTTCTCTGGCTAGCGCCATAACCAAATTTCACCTATGTTTCCATAGAAACCCTACTTTAAGCACCTAATTAAAAAAAGAGACTAATTTGTCAGTATCTCAGGACCTTTTTTAGTTATCAACACTGTTTCTTCAAACATGCCAGAAATCGAGCCATCAATAGTTCTATATGTCCAACCATCAGAATCTTCTTTTAAGGTTGGATTTCCCATGCAATACATATTTTCAATTGCAAGGGTTTGTCCTTCATGAAGCTTAATGTTTTTGTCAGATCGTGAGGGAACGCAAGGGATAGATGGCTCCATATGTAGTTCTTCGCCAACTCCATGCCCAGTGAGTTGATAAACAACACCGTACCCTTTTTTCTGAAGAGGTTTTTCCATAGCTTGGCTAATATCATAGACAGAATTTCCTATTCTGGCCTTATCAATAGCTTTAGCAAGAGACTTCTTACCTACATTAAGAAATTCACTTAATTGAGAACTTACCTCACCAACTGGGAAAGTTATGGTTGTATCAAGGTGATAGTTATTATTTATCAACCCAATATCAATTGTAATAAGATCCCCATCATTTATAACTTTATTTTTTGGAATTCCATGACAAACTTCATCGTTTTTCATTATGCAGGTTGCCCAATGATATCCAGGAACAGTTGAGAAACTTGGCTTCATACCGGCATCTTTGATCAACTTTTGAGCCTCTGCTTCAATCTGCTCAAAAGTTACTCCAACAACTGCAAAGTTCGCCAAACTTTTTTTAATCTGACCAAGCACTTTGCCGCCTTGTCGCATTGATTCTATTTTGAAGTCAATATTTTTACTCATCTATCTTGTCTAGTTCCTTACAAACATCTTTAAACACTTCGTCTATGTCATTTTCTCCGTTAACTGTAATTAGTTTTTTTTCATCTCTGTAATATTGAATAACTGGCTCAGTGTATTCATGAAAAAGTTCAATTCTTTTCTTAAGAGCATGAATTGTTTCATCTTCTCTGTCACTTGCTCTTCCAGAAATTCTCCAAAGTGCTTCTTTATCTGAAACTTCAAGGAAAACTACTCTGTCTACATCGCCATTAAATGCTTCTGCTTGAACAACTGTTCTTGGAAAACCATCTAATATATAGCCGTCTGAATATTCTGGTTTTTCTAGATAGGTTAAAATAATTTCAAGCGTCTTTTCGTCTGGTACTAAAGCCCCAGAATTGATGGTTTCTTTTAGCCATCTGCCCATTTGAGTTTTTTCTTTAGCCATTTCTCTAAAAATATGACCTGAAGACAAATAAGGAATTTTATATTTGTCTGCCAAAAAATTTCCTTGAGTAGATTTTCCGGCACCTTGAATACCGATTAAGACTAATTTCATTTGTTGCCCCTTTTTTAGGTTTCAATTTATTATTTTATTAAATAAATCTATCGTAATTTTGTTCTACGAGCATGCTATCCACCTGCTTGTATGTTTCCAGAACAACAGAAACAACAATCAATATACTTGTACCACTTACTGATAATTGTCCAATTCCTGTAAATATTTGAGCAAGAGAAGGCATCAAAGCAATAAATCCAAGAAAAAATGCTCCTGCAATTGTGATTCTTGAAACAACATACTCTAAATATTTTTTAGTGTTAGCTCCTGGTCTGATTCCTGGAACGAAAGCGCCACTTTTTTTAAGTTCATCGGAAATATCGCCAGCATTAAAAAAGATCATAGAAGAAAAGAAAGTAAAAAAGAAAACAATCAAGAAATAAATTACCATGTATAAAGCTGATGTTTGTTGAAAATGAATAGTTAAAGTATTGCCAAAGTCAATAAATTTCGGATTTCCTGATGCAATTAATAATCTAGCAATAAAAGAAGGGACAAGCATGATAGAAACAGCAAAAATAATTGGCATAACACCAGCGACGTTTACTTTAATAGGCAAATGTGAAGTTTGTCCGCCGTAAGAAGTTTTTCCTCTAGTTCTTCTTGCATATTGAATGGTTACTTTTCTAACAGCCTCATTCATAAAAACGATAAGACCAATTATGATGAAAAACACTGCGAAAAATGAAGTTGCAATGAAAAATCTATTCGTTCCGGTTAGAAGTATTTGTGCAAATGATTGTGGCAACTGACTCATAATACCTGCAAAAAGTATTAATGAAATGCCATTACCAATCCCGTGTAATGAAACTAGTTCTCCAAGCCAGGTGACTATCATTGCGCCTGCAACTAAAGATAAAATCATCGCAATAAAAACCATTGGAGTGGTAGATTCTAGTAAGCCCTGAGATCTAAGCAGTGCCAAAACCGAGATACTCTGGCCAACTGCTAAAGGAACAGATAAATATCTAGTATATTGATTTAGCTTCTCTCTGCCAGCCTCACCATCTTTTTGCATTTCCTTTATCTTTGGAATCACCATACCACTGAGCTGCATTATAATAGAGGCTGTAATATATGGATTAATTCCAACTGCTAAAACTGAGAAATTTGATAGGGTGCCACCAGAAAAAACATTCAATAAGCTTAAAAATTGATTTGAATCAAAGAGTAATCTTAATTGTTGTAAATTTACTGATGGTAATGGAATGTGGGCAAAAAATCTAAAAACGAAGAGTATGCCTGCCGTAAATAAGAGTTTCTTTTTTAACTCTGGGGTGGAATTAACTCTTTTCAAAAATTCAGTTATTTTCTTCATAAGCACCCAATCAGGGTATAACTTTTTTCGCGCTTCTTCAATACCCGATGTTTAATTTTCAATGGTTCCACCAACTTTTTCGATAGCTGCTTTTGCTGATTCTGAAACTTTCAAGCCTTTAATAGTAACTTTTCTTGAAATTTCACCTGAAGCGATAATTTTTGCTTTTTTAAATTTAACGTCAATGAGTTTTTCCAACTTCAAGGCATCCAAAGTTATAACATCAGCTTTCATTCTTTGAATGTCACTTAAATTAATTTCTGCAGCTGGTCTAACAACCTCAAGTCTACCTTTTCCTCTTAACATTGGTAATCTCTTAATTAATGGTAATTGACCACCTTCAAACCACAATGGAATTTTTGATCCACCTCTTGATTTTTGGCCTTTTTGACCTCTACTAGAAGTATGACCACCTTTTCCAGAACCATATCCACGACCTACGCGCTTCTTTGATGTTTCTGTGATTTTTTTGAGTGTAGATAAGATTGACATGTTGTATTATTTCTTTGAAGTACTTGCCTTTGCTTTTTCTTGAATTTCTTTTAGTTTTTCTGCTTCTTCTGCTTCAACTTGTGCTATTGATTTTAACTTGATTCCTTTTAATTCAACAATTTTTTGAATTTGTGTTAAAGCTTCAAATGTTGCGTAAACACTTGAAGATTGATTTTCTGATCCAAGAATCTTGCTTGAAATATCTCTAACTCCTGCAGCTTCAACAACCGCACGAACTGGACCACCTGCGATAACTCCAGAACCTCTTGGGGCTGGCTTTAGCATAACTACTCCTGCACCTTTTTTAACTGTGATTGCAAAAGGAATTGTGGTTCCATCTAGAGGAACAGTAATCATTTTTTTCTTAGCTTTTTTAATGCCTTTTTTGATAGCACCTAAAACATCTTTTGCTTTGCCAAGTCCAACACCAACTCTACCTTTTTTATCGCCAACAACCATAAGGACAGAAAAACCTACGTTATTTCCACCTTTGGTCTTTTTTGAAACGCGAGAAATTCTAATAACTTTCTCTTCGAACTCTTTTGGTTCTGCGTTATTTTGTCGTTTGTTTGTATCTGACTGTTTGTTCATGTTTATACCCTTATTCCACCGTTTCTTAAAGTCTCAGCAACTGCTTTGACTCTGCCGTGATATTTATATTGACCTCTGTCAAAAACCACAGCTGAGATTTTTGCTTTTTTCATCTTAGCTACTAATTCTTCTGTAGCTTTTGTAATAGATTCTGTCTTAGTCATCTTCTCTGTTTTTTTAAGTGATTTTCTAATTTTTGCATCACTCATAGATAATAAAGTTACTTCCTTAACATCATCTACTAGTTGAATATAAGCGTATTTATTAGCACGATAGACAGTTAATCTTGGTCTTTCAGCAGTTCCAGAAATTTTTCCACTAACTCTTTTCTTTCTGCTTTCTGTTTTGGTTGTGTAGTGATTAATATTAGCCATTACGCAGCTGCCTTTCCTTGTTTTCTAATAACAGCTTCATTCTCGTATCTAATTCCTTTACCCTTGTAAGGCTCTGGAGGTCTGATTTTTCTAATATTTGCTGCCAATTGACCAACAGCTTGTTTGTCAATTCCTTCTAAAATGATTGTGTCTGTGCCTTCTACTTTTATAACAACTCCAGAAACTGATTTGACTTCAATTGGATGAGAAAAACCAACTGCTAAAGAAACTCCGTTTCCTTGAGCCTTTGCTCTGTATCCAGTACCAATTAATTTTAAAGTTTTTGTATAAGCAGTTGTAACACCACTTACGCTGTTTTGAATTAAACTTCTGATCAAACCATGAAATGCCTTGGTTTGTTTATCTTCATTTTTTCTGCCAACCAAAACTTCGTTATCTTTTACTTCAACAGTAATGTTTGGTAAAACTTCAACCTTAAGCTGACCTTTAGGACCTTTGATATCAACAATATTAGCGTTAACTGTTACTGTTACACCTGAAGGTAATGCTATAGATTTTCTTCCAATTCTTGACATATGTTTTTAACTTTTTACCAAATTTGGCAAAGAAGTTCTCCTCCCAAATTTGCTTTACGTGCATCTTTATCAGTCATGACACCCTTACTTGTAGAAACAATGGTAATTCCATAACCACCGAGTGTTTTTGGCAACTTACTAACAGGTGCGTACAATCTTCTTCCTGGCTTAGAAAGTCTTTTTACATTATTTACAGCTGGAGATTTTCCAATGTATTTTAATGTAATTACTAAGTAGTTAAATGGCTTAGCTTCTTTAACTACAACATCATTGACATATCCCTCTTTCAAGAGGATATCAACAACTGCCTTCTTCATTTTAGAATAAGGAATCTCTATCTTTTCATGGCGAGCCATGAGAGCATTCTTTATTCTTGTGATTGTATCTGCTATTGGGTCGGTTGTCATACTTTATTTCGCTTGTTTATGATTGATTTTTTTGTTAATCAATCAAATTTATTTTTACTTACTTGATTTAACTACTCCAGGGAGTTCACCTTTCAAAGCTAATTCTCTAAATGTTAATCTACTCAAACCAAAAAATCTCATATAACCTTTTGGACGACCAGTTATTCTACAACGATTTTCTCCTCTGGTCGATACCTTGTTAGGCTTGTGAGTTCCTAATTTTCTTAGAATCTCTCTTTGTGCCAATAGTTTTTTTGATTTTGCAATCTTTGATTTTTTAGCCATTTAAATTATTCCTTTTTCTCGAAAGGCATTCCTAGCAGTTCTAACAATCTGCGAGCCTTTTCATCTGATTTTGTAGAAGTTACTATTACTACTTGAAAACTTCTTATTCTCTCAATTTTATCGTAATTAATTTCTGGGAAAATAATTTGCTCTTCAATTCCCAAACTATAGTTTCCTGCGTGATCAAAAGCTGTTGTTGGAACGCCTCTGAAATCTTTAACACGAGGTAATGCGACAGCAATTAATTTCTCAATAAATCCCCACATTCTTTTGCCTCTAAGTGTAACTTTAACGCCTAGTGGATCACCTTTTCTCAATTTAAAGTTTGCAATTGATTTATGTGCAACTGTTACAACAGGTTGTTGTCCTGTCATGGTTGCAAATTGGTCAACTATATTAGCGATTGCTTGTTTTCTTGCTTTTGGATCTGCTGGATCTGCAACACCAATATTAACAATAATCTTTTCTAATTTTGGAACTTGAAAATCATTCTCTATCTTAAATTCTTTTTTAAGTTGTGACAAAATTTTGCTGGCGTATAGTTGTTTTAATTGCATGATTCTTATTTTTTATCTTTGCCTTTTGGCGCATCTTCTGTAATAACTTTTCCTGTTTTCTTGTAGAATCTTGATTTTGTACCATCCTTGGCTACTTTAAATCCGACTCTGTCAGCTTTTCCTTTTTCATTAATGATAGCAATACTTGCTGTATGTAGTGCTCTCTCAACCGATACTTTATCACCAGCACGTCCACTAATAGGCTTGATGTGTTTGGTATATTTATTTACACCCTCTACAACAACTTTATCGAGTTTTGGATAGATCATTTTGATCAATCCAGTTTTACCCTTATCTTTTCCTGCTGTTACTAGTACTTTATCGTTTACTTTAAATTTCATATTTATAGCCTATAAAACCTCTTGAGCTAAACTTGCAATCTTATTATAACCTCTATTTTTAACTTCTCTTGCAATTGGTCCAAAGACACGAGTGCCGATTGGAATTGGATTAGCTCTTGATTCAATGATAACTGCTGCATTGTCGTCAAATCTAATATATTCTCCAGATGGTCTTCTAACTTCTTTTCTGGTTCTTACAATGACAGCCTTAACTTTTTCACCTTTTTTGATTGTTCCGGTTGCATCTGAAGAAATCACTGATGCAGCAACTATATCTCCAACATAGCCGAATCTCTTTTTTGATCCACCATGAACCTGAATAACTCTTATTCTTTTTGCACCTGAATTATCAGCAATTAGTAGTATAGATCTTAATTGAATCATTAGTTGTTTCCTTCAATTTTTGAAACTTTTGAAACTATTGTGAATCTCTTTGTTTTACTAATTGGTCTGGTAGCAGTAATAACAACTTCATCTCCAACTTCTAAATCTATATTTTCGTAGTGGCAAGCAAATGCTTTTGTACGCTTTACAGATTTTAGATATAAAGGGTGTTGCCACAATCTAACAACTTTGACTTTTGCAGTCTTGTCAGATTTTAGTGATTCGACAGTTCCTTTTATAGTTTTCATGATTTATTTCCTATTACAGTTTTAATTCTAGCAACATCGTCTGCTAATAAAGAGATGTGTGTATTTTTTAATTTACCAGCTCTTTTTTGCAATCTTGCTTTTGCTAATTCTACAGATAATTCATCGAGCTGAACTTTTAATTCCTCAACTGATTTATCATGTAGTGCTTTTATATCGTTTGTTCTCATTTATTATTTCTTTACAATTGCTGTTTTTACAGACAACTTATGTCCTGCTTTTACAAATGCTAATTTTGCTGTTTCTTCTGTTACTCCACTTAATTCAAATAAAATTGATCCTGGTCTGACAACAGCTACGTGCTCTTGAACAGCTCCTTTTCCAGATCCCATTTTAACTCCAACTGGCTTACTAGTAATTGGCTTGTGTGGGAAAACTCTTACCCAATACTTACCATCTCTTTTAGTCATAAAAGTGATTTTTTTTCTAGCTGCTTCAATTTGTCTTGCTGAAACCCATCCTCTAGAAACTGCTTGAAGTCCATACTCACCAAAAGCAACAGTTGTGCCACGTTGAGCGGTTCCTCTCATTTTGCCTCTAAATTGTTTTCGGTATGTTTCTTTTCTTGGTTGTAGCATAACTAGACTATTTCACCTTTATAAATCCATACCTTAATTCCAACATATCCAGATCTTGTTGGAGCTGGAACTTGGTAATAATCAATGTTGGCTCTAATTGTTTGAGTTGGGACACTTCCTTGAAAGTATTTTTCTGTTCTTCCAATTTCTGCACCATTAATTCTTCCAGAAAGTTGAATTTTAATTCCCTTTGCTCCAGCTTGCATAGTTTTTTCAAGAGCTTGAATAACAGCTCTTCTATGTGGAAATCTTTTAAGAAGCTGGCCAACAATTCTTTCTGCAACTAATTTTGCACTTAAATCTGGCTTCTTAACTTCTTCAACTCTTAAGTCAATTTTAACTTTGTCTTTTTGAACTTTAGAAACATTAAGTATTCTCTCAATTTCTTTTTTAACAACTTCTAAATTTGTTCCACCTTTTCCAATAACTACACCTGGTCTTGAAACGAACAAAACAACTTTTATAGCTTTTAAAGATCTCTCAATTTCTATGGTTGTTAAACCAGCACTAGCTAATTTATCATTTAAAAATTTTCTAACTCTATAATCTTCAATCAATCTATTAGAATAATCTTTTGGTGCTGCAAACCAACGAGACTTCCAACTAAAGGTGGAGCCTATTCTGTAGCCGATTGGATTTACTTTTTGTCCCATATTTTTTGATCTTAAATTTATTTTCTAATTCTTAATTACAGACTGTGTATTATACTACTTCTAAGTCCGATATTCTCTACTAAAATTTTATTTTCTAATTATTACTATGCTTGTCCCTTTTTCTGTTTAGTATTACTCATTTTTGCAACAACATTCTTGGTTGCAACAACTTTTCTGTTAACAACTGGTCCAGATGAAACTTTCTTTACTGCTTTCTTTTCTTCAGTATTTTTTGTTTCTGTCTTTGCTTTTACAACTTTATCAGCAGGTTTAACTGAAGAAGTTGATTTTGATTCAGCTGCTTCTAATTCAACAGTGACGTGACAGGTTCTCTTTACAATTGTATGTGCTCTTCCTCTACTTACAGCTCTAAATCTCTTAAGTTGTGGAGCAGGAGCAACAGTAATTGATTTGATGGTCAGATCTTCAATTGCAAATCCATGATTATGAACTGCATTTGCGATTGCTTGTCTTAGTACCTTCAAAATCACCAAAGTTGACTTTCTTTCAATAGAAGCCAATTGACTTACTGCATCAGGCAAAGAAAGTTTTTTAACTGTATTAGCTACTATTCTAACTTTTCTTGCTGGTTGTCTGGTATTTTTTTGTGTTGCTTTAATTATCATTTTAATTTTTTTGTAAACCTTAAGTCTTGGTTAATGTACGTTTAACGATTTTACCGTGACCTCTAAATGTTCTTGTTGGAGAAAATTCTCCCAATTTGTGTCCAACCATACTTTCATTAACAAAAACTTCAACAAAATTTTTGCCTTGGTGAACCAAAAAAGTGTGGCCAACGAAATCTGGTGAAATTACACAAGCTCTACTCCAAGTTTTGATAGCAGACTTGTCTCCAGATGCTTTTTGAACCAAAACTTTTTTCAAAAGTGTTGGGTCAACGAATGGTCCTTTTTTGCTTGATCTTGACATAATATTTTCCTATTTAGCTCTTCTGTCTCTAATTATCCATTTATTTGTTCTATGATTCTTTGCACGAGTTTTCTTACCCAATGCATGCTTACCCCATGGAGTCTTTGGATGTTTCAATCCAACTCCTGATCTACCTTCTCCACCTCCGTGTGGATGGCTTCCTGGATGTTGAGCTGTTCCACGAACAGCCGGTCTAATACCCATTAATCTACTTCTACCTGCTTTACCAATTTTTCTATTCTTCCATTCTTGATTACCAATCTGGCCAATTGTAGCGCAACATTCTGCGTTGATCAATCTTAGCTCTTTTGAAGGTAATTGAATTGTGACGTATTTTCCTTCTTTTGCTTGAATAATAGCTGCTGTTCCTGCGCCACGAACCATTTGTGCGCCTTTTCCAGCTCTTAATTCAACGTTGTGAATAAACATACCAATAGGAATGTTTTTAAGTGGTAAGGAGTTTCCGACTTTAACTTCTGCTTTTTCACCAGATACGATGATATCTCCAGCTACTAGTCCTTGAGGGGCTAAAATATAGCCTTTGCTACCATCTTTGTAGTAAATTAATGCCAAATGAGAACTTCTCATTGGATCATACTCTAATCTGATAACTGTTCCCTCTACTCCGTGATTGCTTCTTTTCCAATCAATAATACGCATTTTCTTCTTAACACCACCACCTCTGTGTCTTACGGTAACATGGCCTTTAAAACCTCTTCCTTGTCTTTTTTTGTGACCTGATTCAAGCAATGATTTTTCTGGCTTACCTTTATATAAATCAGATCTATCAATAGAAACTTGATGTCTTCTTCCTGCGCTGGTTGGTTTTTGTATTATTAACATTTTATATTATTCTTCCGATGTATCAAATAAATCAATTGATTGTCCTGATTTAAGAGTTACTAATGCTTTTTTGGTTTTTCCAGTACTTACTGAAACTCTTTTTTTACCAGTTCTCTTGATTTCTTTTTGATTTACAATTGTACGAATTTTTTCGACACTTACTGCAAATAATTTTTCTATAGCTTCTTTAATTTGATTTTTATTTGAAGTCATTTGAACTTCAAAAACATAAGTATTTTCACTATTTGCTAATCTTAGTGATTTTTCTGTAATTACTGGTTTGATAACTATGTATGGGTTCATGATTAGATAGCTTTCTTAGTAGTAATCTCAGCTACTTTCTTTTCTTTTTTAACTAATCTTGTTTCTAATGACTTTATGGCATCTTTACTGAAAATAACTGCATCTGCTGATGCGATATTTAAAGCATTTAAAAGTGAAACTTGCATAACAGTTACTCTTTTAATATTTCTAAATGATCTTCTAACTAATTCATTAACATCGTCAACAACTATTAAAACTTTTTTGTCAGTTATTTTGAGTTCGTTCAAAAGTGTTGCTGCTGTTTTGGTTTTGCCATCCATTCCTGTGAGATTATCAGAAGCATAAATGTTTTCAACTTGTAAACTCAAAGCTACGATTAATGCTTTTTTCTTCATGTGTCTAGAAAGCTTTAGATCCCAGTTCTCAATACCTTTTGGACCATGAGCAACTCCTCCACCAACAAAAATTGGAGCTGATTTTGCACCGTGACGAGCATTTCCAGTTCCTTTTTGTTTCCAAATTTTCTTTCTTGAACCAGTAACTTCACCTCTTGTTTTGACTTTACTAGTGCCTTGTCTCTTATTAGACAAATAAACTCTGATAGCTTGACTCAAAAGTTGATCGTTTGTTTTTGAACCAAAAACCTCATCACTTACTGTGATTGATGAAAGTTTATTGGTAGCTGTAATACTCTTAATTTTCATGTTTATGCTGCAACCTCTTGGTTAACTTCTGGTTCTACTTCTGCTTCTGCTGAAACAACTTCTGTTGAAGCTACTTCTTCAGTTTTTGCTGCTTTAATTTTAATATTTGAAGCTTCGTAATTAATTTCAATGTTTTTCTTTTTACCAATCTTTGAAATTTTAATATCTGACATAATTGAACCTGGAACAGGACCACTTAGCCAAATTTCTTGTGTTTCTTTATCAATATGTAAAATTACTAAGCCTTTGACTGATTGGAGATCATTTCCATATCTACCTGGCATTTTTTTGCCGGCCCAAACTCTACCTGGAGTTGTTCCAGGACCAATTGATCCAACTGCGCGTGATCTATCAGATTGACCGTGAGTTTTTGGACCTCCATGGAAACCATGTCTCTTCATTCCTCCAGCAAAACCTCTTCCTTTGGTTGTGCCTTGAACTTTAACAACATCGCCGACTTCTAAAACACTGTCTAAACTTATGTTGTCTCCGACTTTAATATCTTCATCTATAGATAACTTCATCTTTTCATCATAGGTTCTTAAACCTTTGATTTTTTTTACGCCAAAAGAAAAACCACTCTTTTCCATTTTGGTCTTGAGTGGCTTGCTCATGTTTTTAAGTTTTTTCTTACCAAAGCCAACTTCAATAATTGAGCAAGTAAGTTTATCTCTATTTTGTGAATTCTTATCAACTACTTCAATATCTTGCTTGCCGATTACAGGCATCTGTAAAACTTTACAACGGGTAACAGCCAAGCGCTTGCCTGCTTTGGTCCAAGCTTGTGTCATTCCTGTTTTGGTAGCAAATATATCTCGTATCATACCAATAATATCTATATAATTTAATTAATCTATTTAACTTAAGGTTGCTAAATTTTATTCGCAACATTAACTCCTGTTTTTACTACTACATCTTAATTTGAATTGAAACACCTGCTGGTAATTCCAAATGCATTAATGAATCGATAGTCTTACTTGTTGGATTGACAATGTCAATCAGTCTCTTATGTGTCTTAATATGGTAGTGCTCCTGAGCATTCTTATCAGAATGAGGAGAAGCTAAAACAGTGAACTCTCTTTTATGAGTAGGAAGTGGTACTGGACCAACAACCTTTGCTCCTGTTGAGAGTGCTGTTTCTAAAATCTTTTGACTTGCACTGTCTATAACACGATGATCGTAAGATTTTAATCTTACGCGAATTTTATATCCAGTTTTAGTTTTTTGATCTAGTTTAGCCATTTTAAACAACTTATTAATTATTAATTTTTATCTTATTTATGGTGTTTAAACCATAGGACGAGATTATACATAAAATTCCTCAAGATGTAAACCCCAATTTTATTTTAATTTTCTCGTCTTTCTTCTACTTCTATTTTTACTTTTTAAACTTTTCGCCCCGCACTTTTATGCGGGGCGAAAATATATTCTATCTTAAATTACTTGGTAATCTTGGTAATTGCACCAGCACCAATTGTGTGTCCACCTTCACGGATAGCAAAACGCAATCCTTCTGAAGCTACGACTGGAACGATTAATTTGACGTGCATCTTTGCATTGTCGCCAGGCATAACCATTTCAACGCCGTCTGGAAGTTTAATTTCTCCAGTTACGTCAGTTGTTCTAACGTAAAATTGTGGTCTATAACCTGAGAAGAATGGTTTATGTCTTCCACCTTCTTCTTTGGTTAAGATATAAACTTCAGCTTCAAATTCTGTATGAACACTTGCTGTACCTGGTTTTGCCAAAACTTGACCTCTTTCGACGTCATCTTTGCCAACACCTCTCAAAAGTATTCCAACATTGTCTCCTGCTTCACCTTGATCAAGCATTTTTCTAAACATTTCAACACCAGTGACGGTTGATTTTGCTGTATCTTTGATACCAGCAATTTCAATTTCATCACCAACCTTGATTATTCCTGATTCGATACGACCAGTAACGACAGTTCCTCTACCTTTGATAGAGAAAACATCTTCAACAGGCATCAAGAATGGTTTGTCCAATTCTCTTACTGGATCTGGGATAAATGAGTCTACTGAATCCATGAGTGCCATGATCTTCATTTGTTCTGCATCATCACCCTCAAGTGCTTTAAGTGCTGAAACTCTGTGAACTGGAGCATTGTCACCATCAAAGCCATGCTTTGTTAGTAATTCTCTGACTTCCATTTCAACTAAGTCTAAAAGTTCTGCGTCATCAACCATGTCACATTTGTTCAATGCAACAACTAGGTTTGGAACGTTAACTTGTTTTGCCAACAAAATATGCTCATGTGTTTGTGGCATAGGACCATCGGTAGCGGCAACAACTAAAATTGCACCGTCCATTTGAGCTGCACCTGTGATCATATTTTTAATATAGTCAGCATGTCCTGGAGCATCAATGTGAGCGTAATGTCTCTTTGTTGTTTCGTACTCAATATGTGAAATATTGATTGTGACTCCACGAGCTGCTTCTTCTGGAGCATTATCAATATCTAGGTAGTTCATTGCTTTGTTGATACTACTTGGAACTTTAACTGATAAAGTAGTTGCTATAGCTGCTGTAAGAGTTGTTTTTCCATGGTCAACGTGACCAATTGTACCGATATTGACGTGCTTTTTGTCACGTATAAATTTTTTTGCGTCTGCCATAAGGCCTCCTAATTATATTTACTTAATTACTATATATAATACTATTTATCGAACACTTTATCTTCCGCCAGTTTTTCTCTCGGCGATTAACTTTTCTGTAATACTGTTTGGAACAATATCGTAATGACTTGGCAACATCACTGAGGATGCTCTTCCTTTTGTCATACTTCTTAGAATTGTAACATAACCTTGCATTTCTGCTAAAGGAGAAAGTGCTGTAATGATTGTAACACTACCTCTTGATGCTGTCCCCTGTATTTGAGCTCTTCTTGAACCTAAATCTCCGATGACATCTCCCATGTATTCTTCTGGAGTTGAAACTTCAACTTTCATGATAGGCTCGAGCAAGACCATACCTGCCTCAGCCGTTCCATGTCTCATTGCCAAAGAACCAGCCATTTTAAATGCAATTTCACTTGAGTCAACATCATGGTATGAACCATCATAAAGAGTAACTTTAATGTCGCTCATTGGGAAGTTAGCCAAGAAACCACGCTCCAAAGATTCTTGTACACCTTTGTCAGTTGGCTTAATAAATTCTCTAGGAACAGTTCCACCTTTGATATCATTTACAAATTCGTAACCCGTACCTCTATCTTTTGGTTCAAGTCTCAAAAGAACGTGACCATATTGACCACGACCTCCAGATTGTTTGATATATTTACCTTCGGCTTCAGCCATTTTGGTAATTGTTTCTCTATATGCAACTTGAGGAGTTCCGACATTAGCATCAACACTAAACTCTCTCTTCATACGATCAACGATGATTTCAAGATGTAATTCTCCCATACCACCAATAATTGTTTGTCCGGTGTCTGGATTAGATTTGATAGAAAAAGTTGGATCTTCTTCACTAAGTTTTGCCAAAGCCATACCCATTTTTTCTTGGTCTGATTTGGTTTTTGGTTCAATAGATAAAGAAATAACTGGCTCAGCAAAAGTAATTCCCTCTAAGACGATTTTATTTTCTTCATCGCAAAGAGTGTCTCCTGTTCTGGTATTTTTTAAGCCAACAATTGCAACGATTTCTCCTGCTTTTGCTTCCTGAATTTCTTCTCTCTGATTAGCATGCATAAGTAACAAACGTCCAACTCTTTCCTTTTGTTTGGTGGTTGAGTTGTATGTATAACTTCCAGCAGTAAGAACTCCAGAATAAATTCTAGTATAAGTAATTCTACCAACGTGTGGATCTGTCTGAATTTTAAATGCTAAAGCACAAAATTTTTCTTTTGGTACTAATTGTCTAACTTCTTCTTCTTCAGTTTTTGGATTAATGCCAGTTATATGATCAATATCAACTGGTGATGGCAAATAGTCTACAACTGCATCAAGCATTGGTTGAACACCTGTATTTTTAAGTGAAGAACCAGCATAAACAGGAACTAATTTATAACCAATAACTGCTTTTCTTAATGATGCTTTTAGCTCATTCAAAGCGATTTCTTTACCGTCAAAATATCTTTGTAAAAGTGCATCGTCATTTTCTGCGATTTGCTCAACTAATTGAGCTCTTAATTCCGCGACTCTTGCTTTATATTCTTCTGGGACTTCTTTAACTTCTGGCTCAATATCTGCAGCTGAATCTTTCCAAAATAAAGCTTTTTCTTCTAGGATTTGAATTACGCCTTTGAAATCATTTTCGGATCCCATTGGCAAAACCATAACTGCTGGGGTAACACCAAATTTAACTCTAATGTCATCAACGGTAGCAAAAAAATCTGCACCCAATTTGTCCATTTTGTTAATAAAACAAATTCTTGGAATATTGTATTTATCAGCTTGGCGCCAAACTGTTTCAGATTGTGACTGAACACCTTCACTTGCATCAAGAACTGTAATTCCTCCATCCAAAACACGAAGTGATCTTTCAACTTCTGCTGTAAAATCGACGTGCCCTGGAGTATCAATAATATTAAATCTATATGGTGCGTGCTCTAAGTGAACTTCAAAATGAGGAGTCCAAAAACAAGTGGTTGCAGCAGAAACGATTGTAATTCCACGCTCTTGCTCTTGTGCCATCCAGTCCATAGTTGCGGCACCTTCATGAACCTCACCAATTTTATAGGTTCTTCCGGTAAAATACAAAATTCTTTCTGAAGTTGTGGTTTTTCCTGCGTCAATATGCGCGATAATACCAATGTTTCTAATTCTCTCTAATGGAACTTTTATATTTTTGTTGTCGGCCATATTCACCACCTGTAGCTATTACTATTAATAAATTTCTACCATCTGAAGTGAGCAAATGCTTTGTTAGCATCGGCCATACGATGGGCAGTATTTTTCTTGTTAATTGCTCCACCAACACCTTGTAGGGCGTCGAGCATTTCAGCAACAAACTTTTCAGCAAAAGTGTGATATTGCTTACTTGGTCTTTTATTAGCTGATTCTACCAATGCTCTTAAAGATAAAGCGAATGCTCTATTTGGTCTTACAGGCATAGGTACTTGATAAGAAGCACCTCCAACACGTCTGGATCTTACTTCCATCTGTGGGGAAACTGCTTTGATAACATCTTCAAATGATTCGAGTGGTTTTTTACCAGTCTTTTTTGCTAAATCTTCTAGAGCTAAATAAACTTGTTTTTGAGCAACGGATTTTTTACCATCACGCATAACGCAATTTATTAATTTTGCAATTCTGACAGATTGATATTTTCCGTCTGGTCTAGTTACTCTAGTTGGAGCTGTTTTAGTTCTCATGATAATTTCTTCTCTGCTAATTATTTAGCAAATACTTTCATTTATATATTATTAACTACTTTTTTTAACACCATACTTACTACGTGAAGTTTTTCTCTTGTCAACTCCGGTAGCATCATATTTTCCTCTGATAATGTGATATTTCACACCAGGTAAGTCTTTAACTCTACCACCTCTGACCAAAACGATACTGTGTTCTGCTAAACTATGACCTTCGCCCATGATGTAAGCAGTAACTTCCATTTTGTTGGAAAGTCTGACACGAGCAACTTTACGTAAAGCTGAGTTAGGTTTCTTTGGGGTCATGGTTTTAACCACGGTACATACACCACGTTTTTGTGGGTTATTAGTCATAATCTGTTTTCCAGTGTTTGAGTTATAACTTCTGCGAAGTGCTTGAGCTTTAACTCTTTTAGGGTTTGGCTTACGGCCTCCCTTTCTGATTAACTGATTAATTGTAGGCATAAATAATTACTCCAATAAAATAACACGAACACTGATTATATCATAACAATTAATTTTTGTGTCTTGTGGAATTATTAAGATTAATGCGTGAAAAAGCCTCGGCTTGCGCCGAGGCTCTTCACATTGTTAACTTGCGCTACTTTTTCTTATTTGATTTTGATGGAAGTTGGATAAACCTTCCCGATACACGCGAAATTGTTATTCGTGTAACAGGTTGTGTATTGAAGGTAAACTTCTCCTACTTCATTCGCTGGTCCCGCATTTAAAATGACGGTTTCTCCGGCGAACGCGTTGAGATAAGTCTTTTCGCCCGTGCTACCATCATACAGCCACAGGGAGTTGTTACTCCCTGCTTCCAGCAGAGTGTTGACAAGACGAACTTCTCCATTTTTTGAGTGGAGCTCATCTTCCAAGACAACAAACGATGGGCCCAACACAAGACTGTCATTCAAAAGCCCCTGCTTGTCCACAATCTTGATCACAGTATTATTGTAATCAAGAGTAGCCAACTGCTCTTGAAGAGCAACGGCATGATCGGCAAACGCGTTGTTTTTTTCTTGGAGCTCAGAGACTTGCGTCTCCAATTCCAAGATCCGGGCCTCGTCTTTTCTGTAAATCCCGGCTAAAAACAGTAAAACAAGTGCAAGAACTAGGATAGTGATATTCTTTTTCATGGTGTCTAATCCTTTTTTTGAATGAATGTTTGTCATCGCTCCAGTTGGAGTAATGTCAACTCATGTGAATGAGTAGCGCCTCAAGAACCATAATCAATGATTCCCAAAGTGCTACTCATTTGGATAAAGTATTTTGCAAGTTATTAATGTGCGTTTTGATCGATAAATTAGTGTTAAATTGAATTGCTTTAATTCAAAAAACTAATTTATCTCACACCCTAATTATAGCTCCAGAATGTGCTTTTGTCAATAATTATAGGATAGTTTATTGTTTTATTAATCTTGACTTAAACTTTATTGTGCTCCACTATAAATTAGCACTGTGATTTTATAATATATTTACTATGTATAAAGAAAATGATGACCCCCAGAAGCCAGAAAAACTTTATGGTAAAGAGATAACCAATTTTAAAGACGTTCCAGAATTAAAAATGATAATCAAGCAAATTGCTTATATTTTATCTTCTGTCGAATCATATTTTGGATATTCTAATATTCGCAAGCCAGATCATGATGACAACTGGGAAAATCTAAAACAGCTAGAAATTACCCTTGATAATATTTTGAATATTATTGGTCATGAAATAGAAACTAAACAGGAACCAAGAATTAGCTCAACTATTAGAAAAGTTTACTCAAGTTATGGAAAAAAAGAAAAATTTAAAGAAGTTGAAAATAAGTGGCGGACAATTAAAAAGCATTCTGATCATTTAAATTCTGAGCTAAAATCAATATTTAATCTGATTATCTCTGGTGCCAGTGAAACTAGAATATCAGATGAGATTGAAAAATTTATTAATTTTATAAAAAATGTTAATGATCCAGAATGGGACGATCGCGCTGCACAATATATGGAATATTCCAAGAGAACTAATCCTGCAAAAAGTGATGAAGAGAATGTTGAAGAAAGTCGTTTTTGGTTAAAACTATCACAGGAAACTACTAATAGGACACTTTACCCAAACAAGCTCAGAGGCGTGTTGGAGTTAGCAAAAAAATTAAAAGAAAATTTAGAACCCACGTTAAACCAGGATCAAAGTAAGTATGCAAAAGTGTTAAATATGATTTTAAATGACAAAGAGAAGTCCCCTCATTTGGTGAGTTCATCAAGTCTGACTGAAGAAGATGATGGTAAGAGCTATTATTTTCCTCAACTACATATTTGGGCTATATATAGAACAAAAGATAAATATTTTAAAGAGAAGACGGTATCGTATTTTGAAAGTTATCAAAATAATTATCTTCCACCAGCTGAAAATTTATTTGTTATTAAATCAAGCATCATGTTTCCAAATGAAACTCAAAATAAAGCTGAAGTTGAGACAGTGAAAAATCAATCAAAACCAATAAAAAGTCTACAAGATTTCTTGTCAAGTTTGCAAGAAATAAAAGGTGAACCAAATCCTTTCGAGGTGATGGACCTTAACGATAATTTAACTGAAGACATGCAACTAGATTTTATCCTAAAAGGTATTAATCTTAGTCACATAACTAGAAATGATTTGCTAAAGGCAGGATACGTATTTCTAAATGGATTTGGCGGTGGTGAAAAATTTATTATTAATAAAATTATTGATGGTGTTGATTTTGGGAAATTAGCAGTCCTTACCCAAGAACAGTTAGATAGAGCAATTGCTATAGATCTAGAAGAATCTGGAAAAATTAGACTTACTCCTGCTGAGATTTCTAGCGACATGTTTGAATTATTGCATGCAACGGAATATTTGGTTCAAAAGAGAAAAGAGCAGATCTTAGAAGAAATTTACAATAGTAGAACTAAAGATGGACAAACTGATGCAGAATTTGACTTGGAAGCTAAACAAAAAGTAAAAACTATTATAGATGAAGAATGGAAAGACTTTGTGGCAGGAAAAAATAATTTATTTGGGAGAAAAATGCCCTTAGAAGAATTTTTGATCTCAAGAGGATTAAGATCAAATATTGATGTACCTTGTCCTTGTTTAAACTGTGGGTATAGATTGACAAAAAATAGAGATGTAACATTAGTTGATGAAAATGGTCCTGTAAGAATTAGTACTATCGTAGCTCATCTTGCAAGTCATGGAATATCTGAACAAGGAGATGGAGGAAAAATATCTGTGGATCAGAGATATATGACATTGAAACAATATAGTGATTTAATTATGGCTAATAAATGAAATAATTACATTTTTATCCAAAAATCCCGCCATTTCTGGCGGGATTTTTTATTTCAATGCTTAAATATTCTTACCAACGACCATAGATCGCGAATAAAATATCAAACTACATCTCGATACTTGCTCTCTCTTTACTGGTTGGAATCAATCTACCAATAATGACATTTTCTTTCAAACCATCCAAGTAATCGATCTTACCTGCTGCTGAAGCATCAGTAAGAACATTCTTTGTGTGTTGGAAAGAAGCTGCTGACAACCAAGAAGCTGTAAACAATGAAGAACGAGTAATTCCCAAGAAGAGAACTTTTGCAGTTGCTGGTTCACCACCGGCAGCCATTGCTTCGTCATTTGCTTCAATAAATTTGGTTTTTTCAACAATTTCACCAGTTAAGAAATCAGTGTCGCCTGCAGATTCAACCTGAAGCTTGTCACACATCTTTCTAATGATTGTTTCAAAATGTTTGTCATGAATTGGAATTCCTTGAGATTCATAAACAGCTTGAACTTGATCAATAGTGTATTGTTGAGCTTGTAACAAACCTTTGACGACTGCTAGTTCTTTCAAACTTACAGAACCGACAGTTAGTTGTTGTCCAACATGAACCAAATCGCCATCTTTAACCAAAAGGTCAGAGTGATTTGAAATCTTGTATTCAACTTCTTCTACTGGAGATGATGTTGTTCTAATTGTAACAATGACATCTTTGTCACTTTCTTCAATAGAAACTTTTCCAGCAATTTCACTGATGATTGCTTGATTCTTTGGAGTTCTTGCTTCTAAGAGTTCTTCAACACGTGGCAAACCTTGAGTCACGTCGGCACCCAAAATACCTCCACTATGTTTGGTTCTCATTGTAAGCTGAGTACCTGGCTCTCCAATAGATTGTGCTGCAACGATTCCAACTGGAACTCCAATCTCAATCATCTTTGATGTTGAGAAGTCAATTCCGTAACAAGAAGCACAAAGTCCTTTTGGAGACTCACAAGTAAGTGGTGATCTAACATCAGCAGATTTCACACCTGCTTTTACCAGATCATTTGCTAACTCTGGAGTAACCAAAATACCTTTTTCAGCAACAACTTTTTTGTTAAGAACGATATCTTTTGCCAAAATTCTGCCTGCAATTCTGGTTGCAAATACTTCAGTTCTGTCAGTGTCATTAATGTTGATGAAATTTTCGGTTCCACAGTCATTAAGTCTAATGATTGCATCATGAGACACGTCACACAAACGTCTTGTAAGGTAACCAGCGTCTGCAGTTTTAATAGCAGAGTCAGTCAAACCTTTACGAGAACCTCTTGCAGATGTAACGTACTCAAAAATTGTCAAACCTTCTCTAAAGTTAGACTTGGTAGGCATCTCGACGATGTTACCATTTGGGTCAACAACCAATCCACGCATTGCAGCCAGCTGTTTGACCTGATCTTTAGAAGCACGAGTTCCACCTGATTCAATCATGACTTTAACAGCATTATCTTCGGAATATGTATTCCAAGTTTTTTCTGCAATATCTTCAGTTGTATCGATCCAAACATCAAATGAAAGTCTCTTTCTCTCTTCGAGAGCAATCATACCTTCATTGTATTGAGACTGAATTTCTTCAACTTTTTTGTTGGCAGTTGCGATAATTTCATCTTTGTTTTCAATCATTTCACAGTCACTAACTGAAACTGAAATTCCTGATGTTGTTGCTGCTTCAAAACCTAAGTTCTTGATTGAGTCAATTAAGTTTGCAACTCTTTGTTTGTCGAGTTCTTTAATTGCACTTGTAACCAATTTCTTGATAGTTTTTGCACCAATTGCATCATTCATGAAACCGAATTCTGCTGGCAACAAATCATTAAATTGTAATCTTCCAACTGTTGTCTCAATTATTTTACCGAGTGAAGCAACTCTAACCATTGCTGGCTGTCTTAGTTGAAGTTTACCGATTTGGTAAACGTGATATGCTTCATCTTTAGATGAGAAAACACCTGGATAAACTTTTAATTTTCTGTCAACAACTGTGTGGTAATAAATACCCATTGCCATCTCTTTGTTTGGAATAGTAATAGGCTCACCATTAGCTGGTTTAAGCAAATTATTAGTTGCCATTAACAAATCAATAGCTTCTTGCTGTGCTTTTTTGGTCAAAGGTACGTGAACGGCCATTTGGTCTCCATCGAAGTCAGCATTGTAGCCAGAACATACACAAGGATGCAATCTGATTGCATTTCCCTCAATCAAAATTGGGAAAAATGCCTGCATACCAAGTTTATGCAAGGTTGGGGCACGATTTAGAATAACTGGATGATTCTTGGTAACTTCTTCAAGAATATCGTAAACTTCTGGTTCGTGACGTTCAATAAGGTGCTTTGCACTCTTAACGTTTGGAGCAGTACCGTTAACAATTAATTCTCTTAAAACATATGGTTTGAACATTTCCAAAGCCATATCTTTTGGTAAGCCGCACTCATTAAGTTTGAGCTCTGGACCAACAACGATAACTGAACGTCCTGAGTAGTCAACACGTTTACCAAGTAAGTTTTGACGGAAGCGTCCTTGTTTACCCTTTAACATTTCTGATAAAGATTTTAAAGGTCTTCTTGTCTGTCTTCTTCTGGTTTGTCTTGCACTAGAACCATCAATTAATGAGTCTACAGCTTCTTGAAGCATTCTTTTTTCATTTCTTAAAATGATTTCAGGAGCTCCAAGTTCTATAAGGTGTTTTAAACGATTGTTTCTATTGATAACTCTTCTATAAAGATCATTTAGGTCTGAAGTTGCAAATCTACCACCTGAAAGTTGAACCATAGGTCTTAAATCTGGAGGAATAACTGGCAAAACAGTCATGAACATCCATGATGCTTTGATCTTTGCTTTTCTTAAACCTTCAGCAACTCTTAATCTTTTGAGAGCTTTAATTAATTTTGCGCCTTTTGAATCTTCAATTTCTTCTCTAAGCTTTAAAACTAATTTATTGATATCAATTGCATCTGCTAACTCTAAAATACTTTCTGCACCCATTCCGACTCTTAGGTGAGAAGCTGCATTGTAATCATCTAGCTTCATGTACTCATCTTCAGTCAAGATCATACCTTTGTTAATCTTCTTAACCATTTGTTTAATGGTTTTGTAGATCTCTTCAGTTTGATCTAACTTGACTTCTAGATGTTTCTTGAGTGAAACTAACTTGTTTTTTGCTTTTAACTCAACTTCGGTAAGTTTAAGTTGCAATGTTTCTTTGCTGGTAACTTTTTCCTTCAAACTAGATTTGTCTTCAGTCAAAGCATTCTTAACAGCTTCCATTTCTTTCTTAGCTTCTTCTTTGAGTTCGTCTTGAGCAGCGACTAAATCAATATCTAATCTATCTGCAATTTCGGTTCTCTCTTCAGAATTTATATCCAAAACTAAGTATTTTGAGAAATAAATTATTGAACTAAGATTTCTTGGTGAAATGTCTAACAAGAGTGACAATTTTGATGGAGCACCTTTGAAAAACCAGATGTGAGCTACTGGAGCTGACAAAGTAATGTGAGCCATTCTTTCACGTCTAACTTTTGACTGAGTAACCTCGACACCGCATTTGTCACAAACGATACCCTTATAACGAATTCTCTTGTATTTTCCACAATAACATTCGTAATCTTTGATAGGTCCAAAGATTTTTTCATCAAAAAGGCCATCTTTTTCTGCCTTAAGTGATCTGTAGTTGATTGTCTCTGGTTTCTTGACTTCGCCGAAAGACCAAGACTTTATAGTCTCAGGTGATGCGATGCGAATTTCTAAAGCAGAGAAGTTGATTATATTTTTCATAAAGTCCTTTGGATTGATTGTTACTCCTCGATTTCTTCCTCAATGTCTTCGCCGGCTTCGATTTTTGCCGCTACTTCCTCATTGAACTCTGGTTCGATATCATCTAGTTCTACGTCATCCAAGTCGTCGTCTTCGGAATCATCATCTGCTTCATCTTCATCTTTACTTTGATCAAGAGCATTTACTTCGTCAGCATCAATATTTAATCCTGGTGCTGCTACTTCTAAAATGACTTCATCCTCTTCGATAACTTCATGAGGAACAACATCAATACCAAGTGAATTTAGTTCTCTCATCAAAACTCTGAATGATTCTGGAACTGCTGGCTCTGGAATATCGAGTCCTTTAACAATAGACTCAAATGCCTTTGCTCTTCCCATCACATCGTCAGACTTAATGGTTAACATTTCTTGAAGTGTATGTGCTGCTTTATGTGCTTCAAGAGCCCAAACTTCCATTTCTCCAAGTCTCTGACCTCCCATTTGTGCTTTACCACCAAGAGGTTGTTGAGTGACTAATGAGTATGGACCAGTTGATCTTGCGTGCATCTTATCTTCAACCATGTGTGATAGTTTTAAGATGTATCCAATACCAACAGTTGTGGTTTCACTGAATGGCTCACCAGTTCTACCATCAATTAATTGTGCTTTTCCTGAAACTGGCAAACCAGCTCTTCCAAGTTCTTCCCAAATCTTCTTTTCGTCGAAGCTTTCGAAAGCTGGAATAGCAATTTTGTAACCCAATTTCTGTGCTGCCCAACCTGCATGAGCTTCAAGCAATTGGCCTAAGTTCATACGAGCTAAAACAGACAAAGGAGAAATAATAATATCTACTGGAGTACCATCTTCTGTGTGTGGCATGTCAGCAACTGGAACTATCTTTGAGATAACACCCTTGTTTCCATGTCTACCAGCTAATTTGTCTCCAACAGTTATTTTTCTGATTTGTGCAACTTTAACAACGACTTCTTTTAGAGTTCCTGGATCAAGTTCATCACCCAAGTCACTGTCTAAAACAGCAACTTCGATAACTGTACCTGATTGGCCATGTGGCAATCTAAGTGAGGTATCTCTAACTTCTCTAGATTTTTCACCGAAAATAGCTCTAAGTAATCTTTCTTCTGGAGAAAGCTCAGTTTCACCTTTTGGAGCAATTTTTCCAACTAAGATGTCGCCAGAACTAACGATACTTCCAACACGAATAATTCCGTCCAAAGTTAGATTACTCAAATAAACTTCAGAAACATTTGGAATATCGTTGGTTAGCTCTTCAGGACCTAACTTTGTGTCCATTATTTTTGCTTTGTATTCATTGATTTGAACAGAAGTAAGGGTATCTTCTCTAACTAATCTGTCAGAGATAACGATAGCGTCTTCATATCCCAATCCTTCAAAAGAAGCATAAGCAATAACTAAGTTACTACCAAGTGCTAACTCACCACCATCAGCAGCAGGTCCGTCAATAATGACGTCTCCTACATTGATTTTGTCACCAATACTAACGATTGGATTTTGTGAGTAACAAGTACTTTGAGATGTTCTAATAAATTTAGTGATAACGTAAATATCTTTTCCATCTTCATGCTTGTACAACTCGTCAAAGTTTTCAGACAATTCTGAAGCCTTTTTTGAATCTGCTTTTGAAAGGGTAATTTCAATTCTGTTTGCATCAACATAAGTGACTTCACCACTGTTTATAGCTTTAACGGTTCTTCCCATTGCAGAGGCAACAGCTGCTTCCATACCAGTTCCAACGATTGGAGCCTGTGGTTTGACCAAAGGAACAGCTTGACATTGCATATGAGTACCCATCAAGGCACGGTTTGCTTCGTCATTAGCAATAAATGGAATTAATGATGCAGAGGTACCAATAACTTGATTTGGAATAACGTCAATATATTCTGCTTCTTCAACAGAACCTTCAGAGAAGCTATTCATATATCTCATAGCCACCCACTCGTCTTTTATGAAACCTTTTTCATCAATATCTAGACTTGCGTGAGTAATTCTATAATCTTCTTCTTCGTCTGCAGACAAGTAAACAATTTCGTTTTGAACTTGCATCTTGCCGTTAACATTTTTAAGTTTTCTGTAAGGTGCTTCCAAGAAACCAAAGTCATTAACTTTTGCATAAAGTGAAAGGTAAGTCACCAAACCAATGTTTGGACCTTCTGGTGATCTAACCGGATCGATACGAGAATATTGGGACGCATTAATATCACGCATGGAGAATGAAGCACGCTCTCTGGTAACTCCACCGGTTCCCATAACTGACAAACGTCTTAAATTATCAATTTCTGATAATGGATTGGTTTGATCCAAAATTGTTGACAATCTATTTCTTCTAAAAAATTCTGAGATTGTTGCAATCAGTGGGCGAGCATTAACTAAAGCTGCAGGAGTTAAAACTTCTTCAGTCTTGGTAAGTGACATTTTTTCTCTGATTGATTTTTCTAATCTGATTAAACCAATTCTGAAAGCTGATTCCTTGACTAATTCACCAATTTGGCGAACTCTTCTATTACTAAGATGGTCAATATCATCAACTTTACCTTCTCCATTTTGGAGTCTAATCAAGTATTTAACAGTGGCAACGATATCTTCTGAAGTTAAAACTGTTGTTTCTGTATCAACACTAAGCTTTAGTCTTCTGTTAAGTTTGTATCTACCAACTCTTGCTAAATCATATCTTCTTGCATCAAAGAATAATTGTTTGAAGTATTCTCTTGATGTTTCGAGAACTGCTGGCTCTCCAGGTCTCATTTTTTCGTAAATTTCAATTAATGCTTCTTCTTGAGTTTTAGTTGCATCTTTATCAATGGTATTTTGAAGCAAATTAAGTTCATCCATTGAGTTCTCTGATTTTAATAAATCTAAAATTTCTTCATCAGAACCATATCCCAATGCTCTAAGCAGCACGGTGACTGGCATTTTTCTTCTTCTGTCAATTTTGACGGTAATAACGTCTCTTTTTCCAACTGAAATTTCAATCCAAGAACCTCTTTTTGGTCTTAGTTCAGCATTAAAAAGTTGTCTTCCTTGAGTTCTTTCAAGAGCTCCGCCAAAGAAAACACCTGGGGATCTAACAAGTTGAGTAACAACAGCACGCTCGATACCATTAATAATAAAGGTACCAATTTTTGTCATTTTTGGAATATCGCCTAAAAAGACTTCTTGAGTTTTTTCTTCACCAGTTCTCTTGTTTAAAAGAGTTGCTTCGACATAAAGGGGCATGTCATAAGTAACACCTTTGTTTTTTGCTTGGGTAACGTTGTATTTAGCTTTGCCAAATCTGTATTCACCAAATTTTAGGGACCAATTTTTGCCAGTGTAATCGTCAATACCTTTGTCTGAGTTGACCTCATTAAGGGATTTTCTAATTCCAGTTTCTAAAAATATTTTATAACTGTCGATTTGAAGTTTGATCAAATCTAATTCTGGTAAAATTGAGTGTGACTGACCCCAGTTTTGACGCTTGTTTTGTGACATGAAGCTCCCTTGCTATTATTGTTTGTTTCATCTAGTTGGGGGCTACAAATCGGCGATAAACTAAAAAATGGAGAGACTGGTTAAAGTTGCTCCCCTTATGTTTTAGAGTATTGCACTTGAAGTGACGTACGTTACGGTACTCAAGAAATTTAGCCCCACTATTATTTAGTACACTGAACTGTGTATTATAACAACAACTTAAGCCTAGCGCAAGTATGCGTTTATATTGGCGTTGTGACCATCTAGTGTAGCTGAATAATACATCTTACCATCATTAGCATGAATATAGTAAAGGTCATCTGACTCAAGAGGATCTAGTGCAGATTTAATTGCATCTAGTCCAGGGTTTGAAATAGGCCTTGGTGGTAATCCAGAATTCAAATAAGTATTAAAAGGCGACTGGATTTTCTTGTCGCTTGCATTTGGGACTGCCCACCACTTGTTTTGTTGTTTATCAAAACCATTTGCATATTGTAGAGTCGCATCTACCTGCAAAGCCATTCCCTTATCGATTCTATTCCATAAAATTCCTGCCACTCTTCTCATCTGGTCATAGGTTTTTGCTTCTCTCTCAACTAATGAAGCCATGATTAATATTTGCTCAAATTCTCTTGACGATGATTCTATTTCTTCCGATAAAGCCTTATTCACTTTTGATTCAAAAGTATTAATCAGCAGGCTATAAATTTGCTCAGCAGACATTTCTCTTGGAATTAGGTAAGTGTCTGGAAATAACATTCCTTCACTGGATTTTGCCAAATCCAAAAATTCGGTTGCATCAAAGTTGTCTAAGTTTTGAGAACTCAAACTTTCTGCAATTTCTTCAGCTCGCCAACCTTCTAAAATTGTGACCCAAACGTCTTCTGTGCCTGAAGTCAATTTTAAGGCAATTTCACTGGTGCTCATATTTTTAGACAGATCAAACGAGCCTGCTTGGATTTTGCTCTCCAAACCATCTTTTTTTGCCACATACCTAAAAATATACGAATTTTGAATTAAATTTTCTTCTTGCAATCTGCCAGCAATAACAGAAACTGCTTGTCCTTTTGGCACCACAAACTTCATTACTTCTTTTGTATTAGGATCCACCGGCTTTGCCATCTTAGAAATAAAATAAAGCAATAAACCAAAAGTTACTGAAATAATCAAAATCAATCCGAGAAATATTTTAAGTTTTATGCTCATTTTTTTCATAAATATCCAACACTTTAAATTAATTACTAATTTTCATCAAGCCAATTTTGTAAAAATTCAGCTGCGGCTAGATGATCGATGTCAGCTGTTCGTTTTGATTTTTTTGAATTTTTTAGCTTTTGATGCACGTAATAAGAACTCAAGGTTTCGTCCATAAACTCAATTGATGGTTTGTAATCCCAACTCTTGTTGATTTCATTTTCTAGTTTGAAAGCAAAGTCTTTTGTTTTCAAAGCCATCTCATTCTCAGACATTCCAATTATGATTTTTTTGACTTCATTCTCAGAGCATATCGTTTGAATTTTCGAGAACATCTTATCGTCATTAGGAATAATGTCGAGTGGTTCAGCCAAAATATATCTAGATATTGCTAAACCGATTCTGACTGTGCCGAAGTCAATTGCTAATATTTTTTCTTCTGGGTTATGCATAAGTTATTTATGAATACTTAAATAACGAACATTCACGGCTGATGCCTGCGAGAGTTATTAAGTTATTTGTCTCAAAAATCATACTATTCTATCAGTTGGGCAGTTACAACTCCACGACGCAAATAAGTACCTTCAGGTGTGCAGGTCACTAACTTCAATTGTTTGGCATCATATTTTTGAGTCAGGATATAAACATCTTCTGGGTTAACCTCTTTTTTAAGTGAAACTGCATAAGTATATTTAACACCTCCGGACGTAACATAAATTTTGTCACCAATATCTAAAGTCATAATTGTGCTAAAAATCGAGTTGTATCTGCGTGGATTCTTTTCACTTGGATTATAAAATTGTCGCAAAACTGAATGACCAAAGATTACTGGAGACCCAGGATTTCCTGGCAAAGCAGTTCCCTTAAATGCAATTAGGCTACTATTTAAATCTGTTCCACCAACAGCCACAACAGCATTGCTAATATCAACTTCTGGAATATCTATGGTGTAGCTTTCAATATTGTAATCAACTTCCGGTAATCCCATTTGAGGTAATGCAGAAGAAGTAAACCAATTGGAAAGGTTTGTATAATCAAGTTCTTCATTAATGATTCTAAGCTCACGCTCAGATTTTTCAAAATCTTCAGTTTGAGTAATAACTAAGGGAGTAACATCCATCACTTGTTCGTTTGGAATTGGAGAGGTTAAATTGGTAAGTTGAACGTCTTTAGCAACAATGATGTATGAGCCAATAATTGGCAAAACAGCACTGCCCACTAAATAAAAACCAATGATTAAAAAGAGAATTGGCAATAAAAATGCGCCAGCTCTAACAATTTTAGGAATAACTTTTTTTTGATTATCAGATCTTAAAATATCTTCTTTAGTTTCAATTTCTTCACTAGCATTCATTCGCTTCAGGTAGTGATTAATTTTCTTTTCTACTTGAGATATTTTTACACCTTGCTTGAGTGCTTTTCTATATAAATCGATGATGTCGCTCTGCATCACAACATCACTTGGTTGTTTTTTCATTTAAATTCTACCTTTATCTTCTCTACATTTCCAGGTAATTTCTTGATAAATGATTTTGCAATGCTTGGATTGATAGTTATTTCTACACCTTTAATTGTTGATTTATCAATTAAAATTTGTTTTGCCTCATCTAAAGATTTTCCCGCAATTTCATTTCTTACTTCTTCCTCAGACAAAACTGGGATAGCTAAAGAACTAATGTTGGCTGACAAAGTCACGGTTTTACTAACTTCTTCCAAATTATTCAAATCTGTATCAGTTGGGGCAGAAAGAATTTGAGGATCTGCATCTGATAACTTATAATTTTCAGGAATTTCAGAAGCAAGCACTTTTGTTGCTAATGGTTTTAAGTCTTCAGCAGTGTAAGTAAGGGCTTCTATCTCGATTGCTAAATCTAAAGTAAGCTCTTCAGCTTCATTACCTACTTCAAAATTAAAACTTGCGTCTTCTGTAATGATATTTTTTGAAGGCAAAATATATTTTCCTCCAACAGACTCATTCGCAAACTCTTGATTAATTTTCTCTGTTAGTTCTTTTTTCAAATCTGCCAATAATTCTGATCGATCATCTTCAGAAACTACTTTTACTTCTCTACTTGCACCACCAACAAAATCTTCATCAAGTGAGTAGGCGTAGTATGAACTTTTGTCATAAGGAACAACTGCTAGCTCAGTTTTTTCTGCAATATTTGCATCTGCACCAATTTGAGCTGCGGTCACAGTTGCTTCAATTTCTCCTGGATTCAATTTTCCTGGACTTGGAGCATTTGCAGCTGGAACAGTCACATCGGCATCTAGCTCAAACTTTATATCTCCAGCACTTAAAATCGTACCTTTTTCTAATAATTTTTCTCCAGATACAATATTGTTATAAATCACAACTTTGCCTTTAGCTTTTTCACCAACAATCTTTATGCCAGTCGTTTGCATCATGCTTTCAGATTGCATTTCTTTAGTGGTTTTGTCGGCAGCTAATATCAAATTTTCACTGTCACTTTCAGTTACAGTACTATCCAAAGTAATTTCTAAATCTTTTGAAATTGGCTTTGTATCAAGCTCTAAAACAATTTCCATTGTAGATGCATAAGAAATTCCAAAAAAAGCAATGATTGCCAAAGCAACTAGTCCAGCCACAAAGCCTACTATTGAATAAAGTCTAAAGTTTTTATAGTGTTTCTTAACTTTCTCAGGTGGTTTAACAACACTAGAATGATGGCCCCTATTATCGTCAAAAATATGCTTGGTTTCTTCACCAAAATCATCTGTTTTGTCAGCATCTTTATTTGAAAAATCCACTGCTAGCTCACTGTCATCTTCAAAATCAGGTTCTTTAAGATTGTTATTTGCGCTTGAAGATATCAATTCTTTATCAAAATTTTTATTTGAGATTGGCACGCCAAACGAAGTTGGGCTTTCGGCTTCATCTTTTGAGTCAACATCAAAATCATCGTCATTATTTTCTGGTTCTTTATTAAAATCATTATCGTCAAAGTCTGTAGTAGACTCATCATCTGTGGAAACTTCACTAAATCCAAGATCTTTCTTATTAAGATCAGTTGAAGAATTATTTTTTGCCATAATTGTCATGGCTGCTGCGGTCATACCTTTTTGAAGAGCTACGGCTTTGGCTGCTTCTTTGGTAATCATCTCTTCATATTCTTTTTGAGTAACAGCTGTTACAGTCGGTGGTTTTAAAAATTGTGTTTGAGCTTTCCAATCATAATCGTAAATATATTGTTGTTGCTCTTTTAGTTCTTGAGCATCTAAATCAAGAGAAGCTAAAATAATTTTTGATGGTAAATAGAAATCGTCTTTTTTGGATTTATCAGCAAAACGAGCCAAGCCCTCTAAGAAATCACCTTTGCTGTCACTAGACCTACCAACAATCTCAATTGATTTAACTTTGCCTTGATGAACAAGCGATAAAATAAGGTCTTTACTACTAAAAACCGAGATAATTCCTGAAAAAATTGAATCTGCAGAAATTTTTTGTTGGACAATTGCTTCTGAAATAACAATGAAACCCATTGGCTTGAGTGAAAGATCATCGGTGAGTCTTTTAAGCAACGGTTTTTTTTCTGCAATTACTTCGCCACTTCTAACCCAAGAGTTGTTGAGTCCAAAAATAACTGAGCTTACATTTTCTGATTCTTTGCCAAGTTGTTGCAAACTTTCATCTACGCGAACCAAACAGTTATCTGCACCTTCATAGGAAGCTACTTCTGATTTTGACAATGTTTTAATACCATCATTTGCAATAGAAAGTAAAAAAGACTGAATTTTAATGTCTGTTAGATCAATGAAAATAGTCATTATTTTATTTTCTTTGTCTGAACTGGTTGAAAATAGGTTGGGCAATTCCATATATTTATCCACTAAAACAATTTGCTCATTAATTTATTGAGCTTACTGTACTTAATTAAAGCAAATTATTGACTAAAATAGAAGAGCAGATTATTAAACTAAATAAACTCTTCTTACGCCGGCGGAAGCAGCTTTTTCCTTTTGAATTGTAATTTTGCCAATTTCTGAGGTATTTTTGACATGAGGTCCTCCGCAAAATTCCTTAGAAATCCAAGTGTCATCAGAGCCGACTGTGTAAACCGTAACTTCATCTGGATATTTCTCCACAAAAAAAGCAATTGCTCCAGATTTGAGAGCGTCACTTTTTTTCATGTGAGCAACAGTCACTGGTAAAGCAGCTTCAATCCATTGATTTATCTGATTTTCAACCAGAACTTTTTCCTCTTGAGTGAGCGCATTTGGATGAGAAAAGTCAAATCTCAATCGGTCTACTGTAATATTTGAACCTTTTTGTTGGACGTGAGTGCCTAATATTTTCCTCAAGGCGGCGTGAAGCAGATGGGTTGCTGTGTGGTATTTGGTTGTTTGCTCGCTACTATCTTGCAAACCACCTTTAAATTTATCTGATGAAGCGCTTCTTGATTGATCAGCATGTGATTTTTTGGCTATTTCAAATTCCTCGAAACTTAAGACTTGACCTCTTTCTTTTGCTATTTCTTGAGTAAGTTCAAAAGGAAAACCATGAGTTTCATATAATTTGAAGGCAACAACTCCATCAAGTTTTTGATGCTTTTCTAATTCTTTCAAACCTTTTTCAATCGTTTGAGCAAACTTTTTTTCTTCAAGTGCTAAGCCTTGTTTTATCTGCTCCAATTTTTGGAAAACATCTGGATAAGAATTTTTATAAATTTCGGCAATAACCGGAACCAAATCAGCTATAAAAAGTTGATCGATACCAATCATTTTTGCATATCTGATTGATCTTCGCACTAATCTTCTAGCAAAATAGCCTTGCTCTTTGTTTGAAGGATAAACTCCATCTACTGCCAACATTACAGCTGCTCTCATGTGATCGGCGATCACTCTAAAAGACTGTTTGGTTTTTTGCGATTCTGATTTTGCTTCTCCACCGCTTTCTGGTGCGCCGCCGTCTCGTGTACCGCCTTGTGGTGCGCCAGATTTTTCTGCGCCACTTTCAAGATATTTTTTGCCTGAAATTTTCTCCAAAAATGCAATAATTGGCTCAAATAATGCAGTTTGAAAAACATCGTCAATATTATTTTTAACAGCCAAAATTCTTTCAAAACCACCACCAAAATCAACATTTTTCTGAGCTAACTCCTTGAAACTGCCATCTGCTTGTTTTTGAAACTGCATAAACACGTTGTTACCAATCTCCAAAAAACGACCACAATCACAATTTACATGACAAACTTGATCTTTATATTGAGAATTTTCATGAATTTTCCTGTCGGAGCCAAAATCAAAGAAAACCTCACTGTCTGGACCACCGGGCTCACCAACAGGCATATTGTCAGGAACACCTGCTCTAGACCACCAGTTTTTGGTTTCATCATAATAAAAGATTCTGCCATCTTGCATACCAACTTCTTGAGAATTATCAATGTCTTTTGCTTCAATTCCTACTGTAGCGAAAATTTTCTTCCAAATTTCAACAGATTCAAGATCTTTGCCTATCTCAAGCTTATCGTTACCTCTAAAAACAGTGATAAAAAGCTTTTTAGGATCAAGGCCTACATCTTTAGTCAGAAACTCAAAAAACCATTTTAACTGCTCTTCTTTAAAATAATCCCCGAAAGACCAGTTGCCCAGCATTTCAAAAAATGTAGTGTGACGATTGTCACCAACCTCCTCGATATCCTGAGATCTAAAACATTTTTGACTGTCAACAATTCTAGTTCCTTTAGGATGCTTTGCCCCGAGTAAATACTCCATCATTGGTTGCATGCCAGATCCTGTAAATAGAGTAGTCGGATCATTTTCAGGCACAATTGATGATGACGGCACAATTTCATGACCGTTATTTTTAAATGAAGTTAGGTATAAATTTCTTAGTTCGTCTGGTTTCATATAGCAGAATTATAATGCATTTGCAGAATATTTGTCTTGGTTAAAAATTTTTATCAGATTTTATATTTTAAAATCCTTTAGGGAGCAACCTGCAAATCAGGAAATTTTTGAGCCTACTTGAGTAAAATACTTGACATTTGTTGATTATATTGATATACTATAGGTTAGTTTAGAACACTTTGACTGGTTTTGGTTTCCAGTCATCGTTGATTGAGTTGACTTGTAGGATTTTTCCCACTTTGTCGACTCACTAAACTAAAAACCATCGTTCTTTAATAAATTGTTGGATAATATTTTCCTTTTTCACAGATCCAGTTTGGTGGTGTTTCAAGTTTTTTTTTAATTTTTTGCTCAATTTTGCAAAAACCCTAGTTTGACAAAAAAAATGAAACTCGCGCCCCTAAACTGGATCTGTGAACAAAAGATTCCAGATTCTTACCTTCCATGTTTGGAAGGTGGACAATCAAAGCGCTCGAAGTCAGTAGACCAAGAGCAAAATAATCTTAGTGCGGAGGCCAGTAGGCCAATGCGAAAGGAAAAGTAACATGACTACTGCAAGAGAATTCGTACGACCCGTGACCATCAATGATGGTCAAGGATGGACTGGCATCATCACTTTGAAAGACGGGGCTGTCATTGACATGGCCGCAGTCGCAAAGATTGATACCTTCCAGGAACGGCTTGGCGCAGCCATCTCCTATGGTAAACGACCTGAAGGTTATGATGCATTCGTTACCACCGAAAAAGGTGGTGGTGGAAGCATTAGCGTGGCGTACTTCTTTAATGGAGAACACACACGCAAAAACCTTCACGTCGCTGTCATTCGTGAGATGAGAAACGGTCGCGAAGTTTTGAATCTGCCGCGAGCATTTTTGAAGCCAGGCCAGCAACACCTGACCTTGGCGGAAGAAACAGCTAAAGTGGAATTTGGTTTGGACGTTCCGTTCAAAACAAATCCTCTTGGCAATGCACTCAACAGCAACTCTGCTTGGTTGCTAACCAATCAAGGCGAGGGCTGTCGGTTCTTTTCATTGCTCGTCAACAAACGAGCGCTGCAACTGATTTCTGGAATGGGATACTTCAAATTCAAAAATGAAGTGATTCCCTCAGATAAAGAAGATGTTGCAGGTAAACGTCTTGTGGCGAGCATCTTCATGCCCGTCAGTAAGATTCTGCAGAACGCTGACATGGATGACATGTTCACCGTAGCCGGCATTGGGCTTCTCAAAGATGCCCTTTGGCCAGACGAATAATCCAGCAATACAGAACGCAAAGGGCGACCGCAAGGTCGCCCTTTTCTGTTCCCAAATGTAGACCCACCAACACTGTCCACCCCCTCCCCAACATTACTCAAAAAATGTATACTAAACTAATACTTAATCAAAAAGTATTAGTTTTTGGTAATTTAAAGATTGATTTAACTATTTTTATTATGATTAGTAAGACAGAACAATGGCAATCAATTCAGGATCAGCTAGAAAAAATAGCTGCCGGTTCGCCACAACTAGAAAAAGTTCAAGTGGTCAAAGATAAGCTTGTCGTTGAAACAGATCCAGCACTTCCTGAAGCAGAGCTCATCGCTCAAAAAATTGCAGAAACAATATTAGATCCAGGTAGTTTTGTAAATTCCAAAGAAAACGAAAGAATTCCAGAAAGTGTACAGACTTGGGAAGATGAAATTGCATGGAAGTTATATCCATCTGCCGAAATGAGAACCAGCGGTTTATCTGCAGAAATACAGAGCAATCGACAACAAAAAGTGATAGAGACATTAAATAATAAACAACCATTAGAACTTGATCTTGGAATTCTTTGGGTGGGTGAAATTAACCCTGATATCTTAACAATTAATGAACTAGCAGTAGTCAAAAATATTGTTGGGCTCATGGAGATTGTCTCTCAATACCAAAAAAAAGATGCATTTATTAAAGCAAATTTAAAACTTAAAATTGCTGTTGAACCAATCCTTTCTGATAAGGTTTCTCAAGATGATCTGCAAAAATATATTCAAAAACTTTTACAACTTGCAGGAATCTTAACTGGGCAAAGTGAAATTGATCAAACTGCAATTAATATTGAAATATCAACAACCCAAACTAATGAATCTTTAAATTTAGAAAATTTAACTAGACAAATTACCGATTTTTGGATTGAAAGTGAAGAAATATATAAACAAAAAGCAACTGAGCTAGACGTTGAGTCGTGGCAAAAAATTCCCACTGTAGCTTGGATTTCCTCTGGATCTGATTCTGTAGATAAGAATCCAAGATTTTTCTACAATAAATTTTTACAAGATTTCGCACAAGAAAATTTATTTAACTTAGAATCATACAAAAATATTCCAGAACAAGTGATGAAAGTTTTAGGAATACTTACTCCGAACTTCAAAGAAGCATTGCTTAAAGAAGTTGCGATTTTAAAAGGCTTAGTCAGCGAGCAAGATGCTGAAAAATCAGAGGATCTTTATAAAAGTTTAATGAACGATAAAGAATTTGTTAAACTAGCAATAGAAACTTTAGCAATTAAAATAAAAACAATTATTGAAAATGACAATCAAGCAGCAACCTTGCATTATCAATTTGGTGATGGCTTGACAGATGCTCCAGAAACTGACGTAGCAAAACTCAGACATTTAGGAAACCTAAATTTTAATAAATTAAGTCCTTGGAGGACCAATTTTGCATTTCACAGAACCATGCCATCTGAAGAAGGATTGGCCGCACCAAAAAGTAAATCTATTAAATCAACGCCAGAAAAATATGGTCTTAGGCTTAGGCCAACTGTAGAAAATCCATCCGCAATAGATAGCGTGGCAAAAATTAGTATTGGTGAGTTAGTAATTGAAGTGCCCATCCATTATCTTTTAGCAGATTGGTTTAGAACCTCTATGAAAAAAATTTTTGAAGGACAAAAACATGAATAGACAGGAAAGGTTTGTCCAAAATATCACACAAAGAGGAACTGTTCTTGAACAATTTGTGGTGAGCGCTGGCAATCGATTTAGTCGTGAACCATTGGCAAATTCCATTGAAAATCTAGAAAGATATCGAGATGCGTTAAACCAATTTCTTAAACAACATGAGTTTAATGAGTTTCGGATTGCAGAACTGCCAACAAATCTTGATGGCTCATTTGTCATGCATACTCCTAGCCAATTATTGGCCGTTGAGGTTGTTAATGAACATGGAAAAAAAGAAGTTAGACATACTCCTTTATTATTCAAAAGAGAAATACTAAAAGGAATGGAATATGAAGAAGTACCACCTGTCCAACAAATTGCAGAAAATTTATTTATGGTAACTTTTGCAATGGACCCAGGTCCTCCGTTGATTGGCGAAGCTCCAAAACAACTATTGATGTCCATAATCATGGAGAAAAAATCGCTTCCTGCTTCTTTTCCAGTTTGTTTGACAGGAAATAGTCAAGAAATGCAAAGGATGGCTGAAAATTCCCCTTCATTTGAATCAATTCGACTTACACAAGAGCAATTTGATTTTATTAATGCTCATTACCAAAAAGTTGAAGCTGAATATGATGGCAAAAGAATACCTTTATCTCCAAATTTAATTGTTAAAGAAAGTGAACAATCAAATGTAATGGAAGGTGCTGAAGGAATAACTTTTTCTCAAGCTAGTGATAAATTTTATTCTGTAGTTGTATTTAAAATGAAAGATGGTTCGACTCGAACAAGGTTAATTAATCGCAGTGAAGTAAACCCGGAAACACAAGAAATTCATGAAGGATCAACCTACACAATCACTACAAATATTAATGGCGAAGCACACATCATGGTAATTCAATTGAATAGATTAAATGGTCAAGCAGAAGGATTTGAAGGAATTGCTTACGAACTACCTAGAGGATTTAATATTAGAAAAATCATTAACTCTATTTTGGCAAACTATATTTTAGAAAATGAAGTTGGTATTACAAGTGAAACCTCTGTAAAAATAAAGAGCCAGAAAATGATGAAATCAGACACAGTCCTTGAAGACGTTCATTCAAGACAAATAACAGTTCAAATTCCTGATGAGCTTGAATTTAATCCCACCGGCTCCAAATCAACTGAGCCGCTTAAAAATGTTGAGCAACTAGTTCCAACTTGGATGAAAATAGAAGACACAATTAATGCCATTAGAGATGGTCATTCTTTTACCGATTCTTTTTCAATTGCAATGTTGGGTACTTGGCTATTTGAAAATGAAATTTTAACACTTAAAGAAACCACACTAACTGGTGAAAACATCAGTGATCTTTCAATTGCCATGGAAGTTGTCCAAAACTGGAGAGATGGAGGCGAACAGCTAACAATCTGGCGCGATGATCCAAATAACTTTGATCAACACCTAGAGTGTCCATTTAGTAGAAATAGCGGTATACATCGTGACCACCATAATATTGGTTTTGCCAACAATGAAACAACTGCGGAGACAATTAATAATTCTACTAAACCTTGGCGAGCGATCTCGATATTTGATGCTGTTGAAGGAATTAGATCTTTAAGATGGGATAATGTCACAATTGCAGTCTTAATAAAAATGTTACTTCAAAAAGAGATGGTAAATATTAATTTAGCAAAACTTAAACAAAATTAATAAATCATTGCCATATCATCCAACGCACATTATAATTAACAATTACTTATGCAAATGCAAAATGAACAAACATCAGGATTCCAAAGTTTTGTAAACTCTCCGGAATTCAAAAAAAGATCAACAAATATTGCCGATGGCACAATAAAATTCATTGCTAATTGGATAGCTTTAGCATTAAAAGCTATTTTGGATGCTTTGAAAATGATGATTCGAATGGCGCTTGGCAAGTAAAAACTATATTCCCTTGAACATTTTTTTTCTAAGACTTGTTTTGTCTTCATTTTTTTCAGGAGCTTTTGTTTTTGGTCTACCTCTTTTAGATTTCACTGAAGAAGGATTCTTGTGATGTTTTGACATTTCTTCATTTAAATAAGTGAAAATTTTTTTTCTAAAGTTAAAAATAATATCGGGAAAATCTTTGGTATTTTTAGAAATAATCCCTTCATTCTCTAGTTTTTTCTTAATGTTATCCCATTTAACTGAAGCCTGTTTTTTGATATCCTGGCCTTCTTTAGTTTTGGTCAAAAAATAAGCTGTGACACCAACAAGTGCCCCAACAACAAAACCCAATGAAAAATTATTTTCTTCTTTTTCTACCATCAAAAAGATCCTCTGAATAAAGTATTATTTATCTTCTTCGTCATCATCATCTTTTTTGCTCTTTCCTAGCCAAGATGTGAAAGCCTCAAAAAATTGCATGCCTGTTTTAATTCCTGCTAGCGCTCCACCTAGATTTTGAAATGGATTTGTAATTATATGAATTTTTTCTTCAACAACTTCTAAAGTATCATTGACCCTTCTTAAGGTTTTCTTGATTTCTGCCAAAACCATAACCACCTGTACGCCGACCACACTCAAGACAATGGTTAATACAACAACTACTACAGCAAATATTATTGGTAAAACTTCCATGAGATCCTTTTATATTTTTTTCTTATCTAATCATACAACAAAAATGAGCATTTTGCTTAAAATTGGACATTAACTGAACGCTGAACGGTATTGACTTTACCTCTTCTGTCTCTTGATTCTATTGTAATAATTGCGATTCCTTCAGTGGGGATCAATATTTCAGATTTGAATTCTCCAGATGGCTGTAAAGAAATAGGCTGATTATTGACTAGCAAAACTGCGTCTGGAATTGTCTTTCCTTCAATTACAACCTTTGATGAAACAACGTCTTGCTCACCCGGACTGGTGATAATTAATTCCGGTGGTTTGTTCAAGTTGTGCCATTGAATACCAATATATCCCACTAAACTAAGAAAAATACTGATAAGAGCCACCATGACGAGAGTGATTGATGTTCGCGAGGACCGTCTTTTAAAAATTGGTTTGATAAATTCTCTAGGAACAAGTCTGCCCTTGGCACTTTCCTTATAGTCACGTCTAAGCATTGCAATCAATGGCTTATGATCAAAACCAAAAATCTTTGCGTAGGTCTTTATGTAGCCTTTAACAAAAGTAGTTGAGGGTAATTCAGAAAATCTATTTTCTTCCAACGCCTCAAGATAGTTAACTCTGATTCTTGTTCTCTTTGATAAGTCTTCAATTAGAAGGCGATGGCTAACTCTCTCTTCTTTAAGAGCTTCGCCAATAGTTTTAGTTCTCATATCTCACCCATTAAATTTGCAGATTATTTGACTAGAGAAAAATTATTGTAGTTTTTCTTTTACCATTGCCGAAACTCTGCCACCGTCTGCTTTACCGTCGACGGCTTTAACAACAGCACCAATTAACTTTCCCATGTTTTTGTCTTCTGTTTCGTCTACAATTTTTGAAACTATTGCTCTAAGTTCATCATCACTCATTTGTTTTGGTAAATAAGATTCGAGAATAACTAGCTTGGCTTCTTCCTCAACGACAAGGTCATTTCTACCTGCAGCTCTAAAGTCATTCAATGCATCTTTGATTTTTTTGGCCTGAGATGAAATTACTTTTTCAACTCCCTTGTCATCTTGATCACCATTATCGATCTCGAAATTTTTAATTTCTGATCTTAAGAATCTAATGACACCTAGTTTTACTGTATCCTTAGCCTTCATGGCGGTCTTCATATCCTCAATCAACTGAGTTTTAATGTTCATATAATCTTTCTTGTAAGCAATTTAATTAAAAAGTGCGTCTGAGTATTCCCAGAAAGTGTCATTTCCAGCCAAACTTGCTACACATTCTGCTGCTTCAGCTGCTTTTTGTGCACTTGGGTGAAAGGATAATGGGAAGTTTCTGAGTACCCAGCCAACTTTATCGCCATATTCATCCATTACTTGAGTCATGGTTGGATGGAACTTCTCGCAGAATGGGCATTCGTAATCTGAGTATTCAACTAAAACGATATTTGCAGATTTACTACCTCTGTAATGATCTGAATCAGCAACTGGAGGAATATTTGCAACTGATGCAGATTTAGTTGGGTCAATAGCTCCACCATTTACATAGTTGTCGATCAAGGTTTTAACCTGAGCGTATGGTAATGCACCTGGAATTACTTCAGCTGGTTTGCCATTTACAAAAATGACTGTTCCTGGGGTACCTGTAATACCGCCATTAGAACCGGCTGTTTGATCAGCGGCAACTTTGTCGGCCATTTCACCACTGTCTATACATTTTTGAAGGTCAGACTCTTTGACTCCAACTTCTTTGCCTTTAGCGACTAATCCTGCGATTGAAAGGTCTCTTGCTGGAGCAGCGCCACCGGTTGTTGGGGCTGCTACTGCTGCCGTTGGTGCACCAGCTTTGGTGCCACTCTTTAACATTTTATTTTCAGTCCAGATTGATCCTAATAAAAATCCTCCTAATAAAAATGCTAGTGCGATTACGATGAGAACAAAATTTTCTGAAAGAAAATTTACGAAACTCGCAAAAGAAAACATATTTTTTGGACTTGCTTCATTCTTTGGCATTGGTGATATCCTTCTTATTGATATAATGTTTATAAATATGCAACGTTAGATGCTTTTTTATCTTCATACAAAAGAGCAAAAAAAACAAGTACTATTTAATGTAGTAGATTTTATTAAATAAATTTAAAGCTTTTGAAAAATAAAAATAACATGATCAACAATAGGAAACTAACTCCCTACGAAAAAAACCAGCTTCTCAAATATAAAATAGATTTTGAAGAACTTGAAAAAACTGAGATGCCGGTGGAATACTTAACTGGCAAAGTGGAATTTCTAAATTCAATATTTGAAGTTAATCAAGATGTTTTGATTCCAAGAATTGAAACAGAAGAATTAGTTGAATTAGCAATTAAAACTGTGATTAAAAATTCGCAAATAGCACATCGCTCCGAAGACGAGATGAATTCCGAAGGAACAGAAGTTTCACCGGGGCATAAAAATAAAATTCTCCAAATAGTGGATATAGGAACTGGTAGTGGTGCAATTGCCATAAGCCTTGCCAAAGCATTAAAGAAAATGGGGATTTTATTTCAAATAACAGGAGTTGATATCTCACAAAAAGCCCTCAACACTGCAAAAATAAATTTAGAAAATCTTGACCCACAACTTCCTGTAAATTTTATTGAGTCAGATTTACTTAGCTCAGTGAACAATCAAACTTCTAACAATAGCTCAATTTCTGGGGACAGCGCAAATTCTGTTAGCAGAACAAATTCTATTAGTAATTCAAATCAAATTGACGATTCAAAAATTAAATTTGACCTAATTATTGCCAATCTTCCATATATTCCCACTGAGAGAATAAATAAACTTGATAGCTCGGTCAAAGACTTTGAACCTCATTTAGCTTTAGATGGCGGAATTGATGGTCTATATATAGTTAGAAAGCTCTTGGACCAATCAAAAAATCTGTTATCAGAAATAGGAATAATTTTGCTTGAATTAGATGTCACGCATACTCAAGAAAAAATGAAAGAATTTTCTAATGACTGGGATGTGGAAATTGTTGAGTCAAGATTTGGCGGCGTTAATTTTGGAATTTTAAAAATTAAGAAATAAAATCTTTTATAACTTCAAATCTTGGCTTATTGTTTTATGCTTTAATCAAAGCTAAAATCATCCTATCATGATCGATCAGATTAATACTAATAAAAAAATTCCTACCACAGTTTTTTCAGGTTTTTTAGGCTCAGGCAAAACAACCATAATTTCAAGCCTGATCGATGAAATCCAATCAAAAGGCCAACAGGTCATATACATCAAAAATGAAATTGGCGATAGCGATGTAGATGGCAAAATTATTGAAGGTAAAGGAATTAAAACTAAAGAACTCTTAAATGGCTGTATTTGTTGCACTCTAGTTGGACCTTTTATAAACTCAATTAATGAAATAGTAGAATCATTTTCTCCAGATAGAATTATTATTGAAGCTTCGGGCGCAGCTGATCCATCAGCGCTCGCTTTAATGATTTCTTCTCATCCTCACTTAACAAGAGATGGTGTGATAGGAATAATTGATGTCGTAAATTTTGAGGGCTACAAAGACCTGAGTGTGACCGCGCAAAATCAAACAAAATTCACAGATTTGCTAGTTTTCAATAAAGTTGAACTGGCAAGTCTTGAACAAAAAAAGGCTGTTGTTGGTTATGTTAGAGAACTAAATTCCAACTCCCCAATTATTGAAGCTCAAAATGGCAAAATTTCTTCAGATTTAGTTTTTGGACTAGATTCAAAAGATTTGTCAAACTTACTTGAAAAATATAAAGATGAAGATCATCATAATGAATCTGAGCGTAGCGAATCAGATCATGTGGAAAAAGATAAAATACAAACATTTAATCTAAACCCATTAGGAAAGTTTAACGCTGAAGAACTGAAAATGCTTTTAAGCGAACTGCCAAAAAATATTTTTAGAGTTAAAGGTTTTGTAAAAATGGAAGACGAAAAGTTCCACTTGTTTAATACAGTTGGAAAAAGAACTGATTTTGCTGAATTAGAGATTGAAAATGTAAATCAAAATTTAATGATTTTTATTGGTTTTATGGCTCACGATATTAAGTCAGAAATTAAAAGTAAAATTGAACTTATTTTGAAAAAATAAAATTCTTAAGTTTTTCCAGTCCGCCATCTTCTTGCATGGCTTTCAAAAAGCTGTATTTTATTTCTGAATCTCTAAAATTTTCATCCAAAACCAAATCTTTAAACTCTTCCCAATCTATCTTTTTGATTTCAATTTTCTCCCCAGAGTCTAAATTCTGATTAGCAATTTCCTCACAACCCTTAGCAATGTAAATATAGATTGGCCACTCAACTTTAGTCACAGGTTGCACTGCAAACCATAAATCTATTTTTTCAGCTTTCATCCCAGCTTCTTCCAAAAGCTCTCGCTCAGCTGCATCAAATGGATCTTCGCCCTCATCAACTACTCCACCAAGCAAACTAATAAATGGCCTCATTTGTGGTTGTTGCTGATATGAAATTATGATTTTACCGTCTTTAGTAATTGGTAAAATTCCCACAGATGATCTTCTTTTTGCTTTTTCAAAAGTCTTGACGGTTCCATCAAACATTGTTTGCTGCCATTGCCAGACTTCGAAAATCAAACCCTTAAAAACTAACTTTGCATTTTCTGGTATTGGCTGCAACGAAGACGGATACTCAATTTCTTTATTTGTTGACATCTTTTTCTAATATTCTTTGTGGTGTAGATGGACTGTTTTTATGTTTAATATATTCATAAGCCATTGGTAAGACAGAAATGCCAATGATAGCCAACATTGCCAAAGAAAAATGTTCTTTAACTATTTCAACATTGCCAAAGAAATAACCCAAAGTCATAAATATGCCAACCCAAACAAATGCACCGACAATATTATAGACAAAAAAATGTTGGTAGTTCATCTTACCTACACCCGCAACAAATGGAGCAAAAGTTCTAACTATTGGCACAAATCTGGCTAAAATAATGGTTTTAGCACCATATTTTTTATAAAAGGCTTCTGTTTTATCGATATGCTCTTGATTAACAAAAGTAATTTTTGGATTATCGACAATTTTCTTTCCAAATATATTTCCAATCCAATAGTTCACAGAATCTCCAAGAACTGCTGCTGCAAATAAAATTAAGAAAGTTGCTAAAAAGTGCAAAGAGCCTAGTGCGGTAAAAGTACCCGCTGCAAATAAAAGTGAATCTCCTGGTAAAAATGGGAAAATTACTAATCCAGTTTCAGCAAAAACAATTCCAAAAAATATTAAGTAAGTGAGCGATCCATAAGCGGCAATTATCTCAGCTAAGTGCTTGTCTAAATGTAAAATAAAATTAATGAAGTAAGTAATAGCATCCATGTCTGGTTCCTCCAAATAAAAAATAATTAATTTTTGCTCGATTTATATTCTATATCTTCATCTTTAATTCTTCTCACCCAATTTCCTGATTTTTCTTCTTCTAGGATATGAGCAATACTCCCAGCCACTCTAGAAATTCCAAAAATTGCATTACCAGCCAGTGGATCAATTTTCATGGTCATTAATAATGCAGCAATTGAACCGTCAATGTTTAAAACTAATCTTTTGCCAAACTTCTCTTCAATTGTATGCTCTAGCTGTTTGGCAATATTCATGTATTCAATATCAAAATTATTTTTTCTTGCCAAATCAAATAAATCTCTAGATCTTGGATCAACCTCTTTATAAATTGGATGGCCAAATCCTGGAATGATTTTATTATTTGACAAATAAAATTCAACCAATTCATCTGATTTCTTTTCAATATCATCGCCAGCATCATTAATTTTTTTAAAAAGTTTCATTGCCCCTGTAACGGCTCCACCATGGTATTTTCCTAAAGAAAGCAAAGCCGTTGCCATCGAAACAAAAACTGAATTTCCAGATGAAGCCACTACTCTTGGTACAAAAGCACTTGCTGGATTAATTCCATGATCAATACCAGCTACTAAAATTGCATTCAAAAGTATTTTTTCTTTATTTTCTGGCTTTCTTCCTACTATTGATAAAAATATAGTGCTAACAAAATCAGCCTCATGAATTAGATCTGAAAGATTTTCATCTCTAAGCACTAGACCATTTTTTGTATGCCCGCTAACCGATGTAACAAATTTTAAATCCTGAGTCATAAATTAATTTGGTCATTGAGTAAAATTATTTATAATTGCTTCAATTGCCTGCGAATTTAGTAAGTTATTGATTATTGGCACATAGTCAATCGTTTTGGCAGCCTGAACAAGAGAAGCAATAATTATTCCAAAAATGAATGTTGCACCAACTGCTGTTCCAAAGCCATGCAATAAAGAAATAAAAAAGACTCTTTTATAAGATGTAACTTGTATAACTTTTTTTTCTAATCTTTCAACAGATCTTTCCAAACTTGCTATACTATTATCCAAATCTAAATTATTTTCTTCCATAAAATAAGTATACATTGAAACTACAAAATCTCGCTACTATTATCATTGTTTTCTTTTGAAAATAAATAAATATCTCTCTTATAACCACCTACTCCAAGATATTCTGCCTCTCCTCTAATTACAGCCTCCATTGGCTTGCAAGCAAAACAACCTTTATCACCTTCAGGGCACTTAAAAACATTTAATTTTTTTGCAGTCTTAATTTTTTTTGCAATTGTAAGTATTTTTTCTTTTGCTTCATCCAAATCAGGAAGTTTCTTTTCTTGAAGTTCATCACTTAATCTCAAGTACCAATAACTTGCTTTTTCAACTTTTCTATTTTGAATATTAGCTACTAACAAATGATAAATTGGAAGCTGGAGTGAATCCTCATCTTCTTCCTTTTTTGAAGTCTTAAAATCAATTACATGCACACCATCAGAGTCAGGCAAGTATTCCAACCAGTCAATTTTGCCACATAAAATAATGTTGTCTTCTTCAGATAACCAGTAAAATGGTAAATCCTCTTTCATTTTTACAGATAATGACTTAAGTGGACCAGGATTTTTGATTATTTTTCTAATCATTTCTCGACCTTGGTTTTTGTAATCTTCCTCTTCTGCCTCACTAAGAAATCCACCTTTTTTGCCAGAATATTTTTTCCAAACTTTCTCAAATTTTTCAAGCAACGACTCTTTAAAACGATCTCTGGTTGAAATAGCTGACAATGCTTCTACTACTTCATGAACTGCTGTTCCCAAAGTCAGTGGTGGCGAAATAACCTGTACTTTATTACCTGTATTGGGATCTTTATAAATATTTTTTAGATAATATGATCTAGGACATTTTAAAAAATCGCTGATTGAAGAGTGAGAAACCCAAACTGCTGAAAATTTATCTGGCATAATTAACTTTCTTGATTCTTAATAATGTACTATAACAAACAATCCAAGCATATTGCAGAATAAATCAATAGATACTAAGATTGAGTATGGTAAAAACCAAGTTTTCTGTTGAAGAAATGAAATCTTCAGGAATTACTAATGATCAATCCAGAAAACAACTTGAAATTTTTGGACCAAATGAACTAATTGGTAAAAAACCTCCCAACGATTTTTATTTTATTAGTAAACAATTTAAAAATCCACTTGTTCTGGTTTTATTAACTGCAACTATAGTAACAATCATTGTTGGTGATTTTACTGATGCTTTTGTTATTTTTCTGGCAATCATTGTAAATACACTTTTGGGATTTGTTCAGGAAAGAAAAGCTTTCAAATCATTAGACTCATTAAAAAAAGTTGTTTCTCATGAAGCATGGGTCATTAGAAAAGATGACAACGAAAAAATTGGCAAGAAAATTCAAATTGCGATATCTCAAATTGTTCCTGGAGATGTTGTCGTGCTATATGAAGGTGACAAAGTTCCAGCTGATGGCATCATTATCGAAAATAACGATCTTTTAATTGACGAGGCAATTCTGACTGGGGAAAGTATTTCAGTCTCAAAAAAGACTGTCGTCAATAATATAAAAGAAGAAAATTTAGAAAATTTTATCAAATCACTGGCAAAAGATAATGAAAAAAACAGTCAATCATTATTGATGGGGACAACAGTGATAGGTGGCTCAGGAAAGATTATTGTCACCAAAACTGGAATGAATACAGAAATTGGGAAGATTGCCACTCACCTAGAGGAGAACCAAGAATCAAAAACACCTCTAGAAAAAAAATTAGATAATTTGGCCAAAAATATTACCATCGGCATAGTATTTTTATCTATTTTTATTTTTATTACAGGAGTAGTTCTTAAAAAAGATCCAACTGAAATGTTCAAAACTGCTGTTGCATTAGCAGTTGCCGCAATTCCAGAAGGATTGGTAGTTGGGCTAACAGCAATCTTGGCAATTGGCATGCATCGAATTTTAAAAAGAAAAGGCTTAGTTAAATCATTAGTTGCGGCTGAAACTTTGGGCAGTGTGACCACTGTTTGTGTTGATAAAACCGGCACTCTGACCGAAGGAAAAATGAAGGTCGTTGAGACCAGACTTGAAAATGATGTTCTCGCCTACAAAGCAAGTTGCTTTGCAAATGACCTAAAAGATCCTATCGAGATTGCAAGATGGCAATGGGCTCATGAAGTTTCAAAAAATAATTTAATTGGTGATAATCGGATAAAACTTGTAGATCCCGATGAATTATTAGAGCTAGAACCAAGAGACCAAAACATTCCTTTTTCAGTTGAAAAACGCTTCCTAGCCTCAAGGCATGGAATAAATATTTACCTTGCTGGTGCGCCAGAAGAAATGATAGCAAGATCAAATATTAATTCTAGTAAAGCTGATGAATACCAAAAATTGATCGAGGATTGGGCTAGTAAAGGCAGAAGGTTAATCGGCTTTGCTTACATTCAATGCAAGTCTAAAGAAGAGGCCAAAGAAGTTTTCGCTCTGCTTAAAGAAGAAAAAGTTAACAAAAAACTAATAAATTGGTTGGGGCTAATGGCTTTTGATGATCCAATTAGAAAATCAGTTAAAAATACAATTGATAGGACTCTTCAAGCAGGCATAAAAGTTAAAGTTATTACCGGTGACTATAGAATTACGGCAGTTGCCGTCATGGAAAAAATTGGCTTTAAAATTAAAAACGATCAAATCATAGAGGGTGATGAGCTTGAAAAAATGAGCGATGCACAACTTCAAAAAAGAGTGAAAACAACCTTGCTTTTCTCAAGAACAAAGCCATCTCAAAAACTAAGAATAGTTAAAGCTCTCCAAAGCAACGGCGAAATAGTTGGCATGATGGGTGATGGAATAAATGATGCGCCAGCACTAGCAATTGCGGACATTGGAATAGTGGTTGAAGATGCAAGTGAAATTGCCAAAGAGGCTTCGGATCTAATTTTGCTAGATTCAAATATGGAAACTATCACCGCGTCTATTGAAGAAGGTCGGTCAATGTTGGAAAACCTAAAAAAAGTTGCGATGTATTTGTTAAGCGATTCTTTTTCAGAAATAATTATCGTTTTAGTCAGCCTTTTATTAGGTTGGCCAATAGCCATAACTGCAGTTCAAATTCTGTGGATTAACCTAGTAGATGACGGTCTACCAAACCTAGCGCTTACAATTGATCCAAAAGATTCAGGTCTTCTCAAGAGAAAGCCTCTTAAATCTGATGCCAAACTTATTAACGGGGAGATGTTGGGTCTTATTATACTAATTTCAGTAGTCACTGCTGCCAGTTGTTTACTGGTATTTTGGATTGACTGGCAAAATAGAGGTCTAGAACTAGCAAGAACTATGGTATTTGCCACATTGAGCATCGACTCGCTGGTCTATGTTTTTTCTTGTAGATCACTCACTAAAAACATTTGGCAAGAATCTATATTCAAAAATAAATGGCTTATAATAGCTTCATTATTTGGAATTATTGCTACAGTGCTCTCAGTTCATCTCAGACCACTGCAAATTTTACTTGGAACCACTTCCCTCACTCTCATGGATTGGCTAATAGTATTTGGGGTCAGTATGGGTGTTTTGACTACAATTGAATTATTTAAATTCATTTACAACAAAATTAATCTTAAAAAATAGACTACCTAAATTTTTCAAGTAGGTTTGAAATATCGTACTGTTTTGTTTCTTCATAAACATCAGTTTGAATACCAACACGATTTAATTGTCTATCAATTTGTGGCACGCTCGACTTGTCTTGATAAAGAACTCCAACTGCAATATTTTCTTCTTGATCCTGTGCAATTTTCAGAGCTTGCTCTCTATTTGAATTATCAAAATCTGACAAACCTTCTACGTCGTAAACCCTATCCATATACCACTCATGAGGAGTTTCTTTATTGTAAGTTGGGCAACTTTGCATAATTTCAACAAAACTAAAACCCTTGTGTTCTATTGCAGCTTCAAATACTTTTGTCATGTGTTTTACGTCTCCAGAAAAACTCCTAGCAACAAATGTTGATTCTAGTGATAAAACAAAGTTTGCTGGATGCAAAAGCTCAGAAGTAGTTCCATCAGGAGTAGAGTCCATCTTCATATTCTTCTTTGTGGTTACAGATGCCTGACCTTTGGTTAATCCATAATTCAAGTTATTATGTAAAACAAATGTAATATTATAATTTCCTCTTACCGCGTGAACTAAATGGCCAATACCCTCTCCCAGAGTTCCTCCATCACCGCCAAAAGCAATTACAGTAATTTTTCTATTAGCCATTTCAGCGCCTACTGCCAAAGGAATCACTCTGCCGTGCAATCCATGAATGTTGTAACCACCTATTTTGTCTGAACCATTGCCGTTACAACCTATATCAAAACAGGTGAGCGTACTACAGGCTGGGATTTCCTTGGCAACCAAAGCTCTTCTTAGCGCAATATGAATTCCGTAATTGCCACAATTAGTACACCATGTAAATAGGTTTTTGGAAACAAAATCCCTCATTGTCGATGGCTGATGATTTGAATCACAACTTGAGCAACTCATATTATTTTTCACCTTCTATATAATCAATAATATCTTCGATAAAAAATGGTCTACCATCCATTTTTAACAGTTTATGTTCAAACATAACTCCAGTATTGATAGTGATTAGATTGCCTAGCTGACCAGTGGCATTATTTTCTATCAAGACTAGTTTTTTAGCTTTTTTTGCAAATTCTTTGAACACTTTTGTCTTGATTGGGTAAACATACTCATAATGCAAATAAGCTATTTTTTTATCAGTCATTTCTGAATTGATTAAATCTAAAACTGTATTTTTAACACTTCCCCAACCAACAAATGAGATATCAGGATGATCGCTTCCGTAAACCACCGGCTCTGGTAAATTTTCCAAAAGATATTGCTCTTTTCTAATTCTCTTGTCATACATTTGCTTTGATTCTTCTGCATCCTCAGTGATTGATCCATCAGGCAAATGCTCATCGCTATTTGCGTCATACACCACATCACAACTTCCAGGCAACCATCTTGGAGAAACTCCTGTTTCAGTGATCTTAAATCTATCAGAAGATGTAATTCCTTCTAGTTCATCGCCTGACAAAATTCCTCTTTCAATTGGGAGGTCTTTTGGCATCTTATCAACTTGAAAAATTGATTCAGCAATTTGTTTTTCAGTCAAAATAATGACGGGAATTTGATATTTTTCGGCAATGTTAAATGCTTCTTGAGTAATTGAGTAACATGAAGCAATATCATGAGCTGCAATAACGCACCTAGCATATTCACCATGACCTCCATAAACTGCCACATTCAGGTCGGAAGCAGCGGTCCAAGTAGGCAAACCTGTTGCTGGACCCGGGCGCTGTGCTAAAACACAAACAAATGGCGTTTCAGTTATTCCCACAAGCGAGACAGCCTCAGTCATTAAATCAAAACCACCACCTGAAGTAGCAATCATCGTTCTAGCTCCCATAAACATTGATCCAACAGCCATATTTGCAACTGAAATTTCGTCTTCTATTTGCTTTACGATCATGCCAGTTTTGTGGCAAACACTTGATAAATAACTAAGAATCGAACTACTTGGCGTCATTGGGTATGCATAAAACACTCTTACTCCAGCAGCGATTGCACCCAAACTAATTGCGTGGTTGCCGCTAAGAAGTAGGTCATCCTTAAAATTTTTATGCTCTCTGATCTTCAATTTTGCTTTACTCAAATTTGATAAATCAAATTCATAACCAGCTTCTAAACATTTAATGTTTGATTCAATAACTTCTGGTTTTCTTGCAAATATTACTTTGATATTTTCTTTAAGTTCATCAAGATCTAAATCTAACATCTGCCACATTGCTCCCAACATAACAGTATTAGACATTATTTTTTTACCACCAATTTCAACTGCGATATCCTTGGCTGGAATAAATTCAATTTTGATATTTTTATCGTTCACAAACTTTTGTTGCTCAGGACTTAAAGCCATTTTAACAACGTTATGAATCACAGAACCATTTTCTCTTACAGAAGGTAAATATTTGCCAAAAGCAACCCTGTCTAGGCACATCAAGACATCACACTCTTTTGATGATGATTTTATTTCTTGATTAGAAATATCAATTTGATAGCTACCATAACCACCTTTAATTAAGGATGGATATTCTCTATAGCCAAAGATGTAGTGACCACCGTCTTTGAGCGCTTTGGCTAATGCCTCACCAACAGAATTAACTCCTTGACCAGATTCACCAACAGCTTTTATTACAAAACGATTTTTAAATGTCATAATCAAAAACCTAAATATTAATTTTCATCAAATAACCTAAGTGTTGTTTCTGCCCAATCTGAAACAAGTTTGGCAATGGCATCGTCATAAGGTTCTCTACCGATTGTCAAAGCAACTCCTGTCGATTCACCACCATTTTTCTCCCAAACCTCTTTAAGCAAAGTCATACCGCTACAAAAAAAGTGTTTTTCATATCTGCGGTCACCCAAACCAATAAAAGCAGACTTCTTGCCCGTTAGATTTGTTTTATTAATTTTAGCAAGTAAAACATCAAAAAAAGGATTAATTGTGCCATGATCCCAGGTAGAGGTAGCTAATAAAAAATTATGATTATCTTTGACCACACTGATATCAGTTTTTTCTGAGCGATGGAGGATTACTTTTTTTCCTTTTTCTCTCCATAACTGAGCAACCATGTCCATAACATACTCGGTATTGCCAGATGTTGATGCATAAATTATGTGGATTGGAAGTTCTGAAGTATTTGTCATGTTAAGATTATTTTACCATCAACTGCCCAAATTCCAGAATCATTTAATATAACTGGATTTATGTCTGACTCCAAAATTTCTGGATTAGATAAAATCATATTTTGAAATTTAATAATTAAATCAACCAAACCATCAATATCATAACTTTTATCACCTCTGTATCCATCGATTAGTTTATTTGCTTTTGAAAGTTTGATTAACTTAATTATTTCAGCTTTGCTGAGTGGCATAAGACCAAGGTTTCTATCTTCGATTAAATTTGCTAATACACCACCGGCCCCAAACATTAAAACATTTCCAAAAACCGAATCTTTTTTAGAACCAATAATTAACTCAATACCTTTTGAAACTTGTTGCTGGATTTGAATTGAATTAAATTCTGTATTTCCCATCTCATTAATTATTTTTTGCAATTTTTCAAATGATTTTGTTAATTCTTCATCACTGCTAATTCCCACGACAACACCTCCATCATCACTTTTGTGCAACATAGTTGGTGATGATATTTTCAAAACAACTGGGAAATTATTAGCCTTCACGAAAATTTTGGCATCATCCAAACTTTTACATTTTGCCGTAACAGGAGTTTTGATATCAAATAGTTTAAGCATTTGATTTGATTCAAAGCTTTCTAAATTTTTTCTATTTGAATTTATAACATTAGCCAATATTTGTTTTGATTCTGGTGATGGTTCAAAATTATTAATTTTCTTGTTAAACAAAACATTACCTTGATTATCAAGAGAGATGCTATTTAGTGACTTTTTATACTCATCCCAAAGTGACATCTTAGCAATAGCTCTAACTGCTCTTTCAGGAAATCTAAATGAAGGAATTCTAAATTTATTTAAGATTTTTTCTCCTTTAGAAATATCACTGCCACCCATAAATGAACAAAAAATTGGTTTTCCATACTGGAAAGATAAACGGCCGATGATTTCAGCTGTTGCCTCAATTTGAGTCATGACCTGTGGTGTAAGAATTACTAGTAACGAATCAACGTCTTTATCTGTTATAAGTGTTTTAATTGCTGATTCATATCTTTGAGCCAAAGCATCTCCCAATACATCAACGGGATTAAGAATACTGGAGGCTCTTGGAAGATGAGACTCCAATTCATTACGTGTTGTCTGATCAAAACGGACAAGTTTTAAACCTTCTTGAGCTATAAAATCAGAGCTCAACACCGCTGGACCACCTGCATTAGAAACTATTGCTATGTTTTTGCCTGTTGGTACTTTCTCCCACGAAAAAACTTTTGCCAAATCAAAAAAATCTTCAATACCATCACAACGAATAATTCCAGCCTTTTTTAATGCCACCTCAAAAATATAATCTTCGCCCGCGATTGATCCAGTGTGAGATTTCATGGCCTCTTTGGACTCGTTAGATTTTCCAGGTTTTAAAACAAAAATTGGATTTTTCTTTGAAATTTCTCTTGATACATGTATAAATTCATTGCCATCGATAATTGATTCCAAGTACATTCCAATTGGTGCTAATCCTGAAACTCCTTGTTCTTGATTTTCTGACAAACTGTCATGCTCTAAAAAATATCTCAAAATATGATTTTCATTTAGATTGGTTTTGTTACCCAAAGTCACAAACTCACTAAAACCAATTTCACTATCCTGAGCCCAATCAAAAACGCTAGAAGCGATCGCTCCTGATTGAGAAAGAAATCTTAAATTTCCTTTGATATTAGCTACCTTACCAAAGGTAGCATTTATTGGTTTTAAATTATTTACAAATCCCAAACAATTTGGTCCAAGTAAATTAATTTTATTTTTAGAAACAATATTCAATAGTTGTTCTTCCAAAGCTGCGCCTTGTTCGCCGGCTTCCTTGAAGCCTGCACTAAAAATTACAACATTCTTAGTGCCTTTTTTAATAATTTTATCTAAAACTTCTAAAATAAATTCAGACGGAATCGCAATCATTGCTAAATCAGGTGTGATTGGCAAATTATGATAATCTTTATAAACCTTTAAACCCAAAATTGAACTTTCTTTGAGGTTAAGAGGAAAAATGTCACCTTTAAACCCAGAATCAATGATGTTTTTTAAAACAATTGAACCCAGCTTTTTCTCATCATTTGAAGCACCAATAATAGCTACTGAATTTGGATAAAACATAGTATCCAAATTTGAGTAATCGAGATCTGTCTCAATTACCTTAGTCATTGATAAACCTAAGAAAAATTTTCCAAGTAATTTTTTTATCACAAATATATGCCCATCATTTGTAAAAATCCAATTATTCCATGGATAATGCCAATGACCACGGTCACCCAAACAAAATGTTTATGAACTGAGCTCCATGTTAGATGCTTTGCTGCTCCATCTAGTAAATCTGGGCCAATCTTAGAACCTTTCCAAGGAAGTGGTAATTTTGCCCATGGCAAAGCAAAGCAGCTGGCAAATGTAAGCACAAAAAATACCGCTAAAATTATTCCAGTCCAACCTAAAATAGAAAAACTACCAATTTTAATTCTTTTCTCATACCAAGCACCTTTAGAAACTTCTTGCACCTCATCATCATTATCAGCAATTGAATCATTAGCAATCTCAACCGCTTCTTCTTTCACAACTACATTTGCCGCATCATCATATCCCTCTAAAGTCCCTATGATTTTAAATCCTTTAAAGACCTCTTCTCCATGAGGAGCCTCTTTCATTTTGTCAGTTAGATCGATACCGGCCATTAAGCCAAAATGTTCACCAAGTTTCCACAAGGTACTATCAGTTACGTCATAAACTGAGCCCTTGTATGAAGTGTAAGCTTTGCTGCCATCTTTACCGTTGTACTTAGCCAGTTCTTCCACACTAAAAACTTTTGTAGTTAAAACTGGCACTGACTCAGCTGCGAATACTCTGCCAACGCTAGAACTGAGACTTAGTGAGAACACAAAAACAGTTAAAATTAAAACAACAAATATTATTGATTTTTTCATTTATATAATTCCTCTAGACCATAAGAAAATTATGGCAGTGTCTAATAATTTTATTTTTCTTCTGGTACTTCTTCGCCAATATGACCAAATGGAACTAAATAAACTATTACCTCATTTTTATCTAATCCCAACATTTCACCTACTTTAGCTGCATCAAATCCTGCGGTAACTACTGTTGCCATCTTTAATGATTCAGCTTGTAAATAAATATTTTGACCAATATGTCCACCTTCCAAGAAAGCTACTTCTTCAGGATTATCTGGAAAACTCACCGCTGCTTTTGCCATAGCTGCTGCCATAGCGACAACAACTGGTGCTTTTTGAGAATTATCTTGTACTCCAGAGGAAGCTAAAATTTCTCCGGCATTTGCCAGGCCCAAACTTCCAAGACTATGATCAACTTGATTGTATAAATATAATCCAGACTCTAGACCTGTTACATTTCTAACAACAACATAAAGTGAGTAAGGATAGACACCACGAGCTGAAGGAGCAGTTCTGTGTCCTGCTTCATCTGTAATTCCCTGTGCTGACCATAAAATCTGACCTAATTCTGACATAGTTACTGGTTTATCTGAAAAAGCTCTTTTGCTTCTTCTTGTTTGGATTGCTTCCTCAACTGAAAGTTTGCCGGTGAGTTTTGGTGCTGGAAGATCTGTAACTTCTTTTATTGACTTTATAGCTGGCATTTCATAAGTTTTTGCCATCACTTTATCAGCATCGGAAGAACTGGCCTCTGGCTGATTGGCTAATAAGTCTCTTTTTGCATCAATTAACAAAACACTCAAAACTGTTGCTGCTCCAACTAAAAATAGGGTGAGAAATGATAAAAATTCTTTTTTTAACGGAAACCCACCTTTCATGCACTGCCCACATCCTTCGTCTGAGCCACAGCAATTCTTCGAATTTTCTTTTTGAGTTTCGTTAATATTTTTCATATACTTCCATTGAAGATGATTTTTATATTTTAGTCAATAAGGTACTTGGAAAAATTTGCAATATAACAATAAATTTGCAATACTTTAATTCATTAATATTTATACTCAATGATTATGAAAAAAAACTTATTAAACGCTTTCTTACTAGTAATATTTTTTGCATCAATGATACCCCAAGCATTTGCGCTTGAATTAAAAGTTTCCGACAATGGCACTGTCTATTTTTATAATGATAGTGTTCTTGGAGATGAAAAAGAAGAGGAACAAGAAAAAGAAAGTGAAAATGAAGTAGAGCAAAAAGAAGAAGAAAAAGAAACTGAGGATGAAAAAGAAAATGAGGTCGAGAACGAAGTAGAACACAAAGAAAATGAAGTAAAAGAAGCAGACGAAAGAAAAATAATTAGAACAACAGTAATTGAAGATGGAAATATTCGTGTTGGAAAAAATGATTCCAAAATAAGAGTCGACCTTAAAAAAAATAAGCAAAATTTAAAAATAAAAGAATCTGGTTTCAATGAAGTAGAAAGTGCTGAATTAGAAAGACTTAAAATTGAATTACCTGCCAAACAATCTGAAAAACAACAAAAGAAAATTGAGGCAAGAAAAACAAAACTAGAAAAATTAAATCAAGCTCAAAATGAAATGGCAGAAAAATTACGTGAAGAAAGAAAACAAAGAGTTGAAGAAAAAATTGAACTTAGAAATAAACAAAGAGAAGATGGCGAACAAGAATTAGAGCTTGAAACAAGAGGTATTAGTGCAACTTTAAAAAATGCTGACTTCGAATATGATCAAGAAACTGGTTTATTAAGCGTAACCACTGAAAATGGCGAAGTCCACGAACTTAATCATCTTCCAGATCAAGCCATAGAAAGAATTATGGAGAATAGAGTTGAAGATATTAATGAAGATGAAGTGGAAATTGAAGTTAACGATGATGGCACTACAGAATACAAAGTAAAAGCTACCAAAAAGACTAAGTTATTTGGCCTTATAGATAGGAATATAAATACTCAGATTGTCTTAAATGACAATACTGGCGAAGTTACTGAAACTGAAATTGAAAATACAACTGCTCTAGGAAGATTGCTCGACAGGTTGTCTTTTTAAATTAAGTTAAAACCTAATCAACATTATCGCGGTTTGAATCAGATTATTTGAAAATAAAATAATGATTGTGGTAATAACGACTATTTTGAAAATATTTTTGTCCTGATATTTGTCCAAAATACTTGCCAAACCTATTGATAAATATGGCAAAACGCTAATAAACATTCTAGAACCATATGGTCCTCCAATAATTTCTTTAGACCAAGAGGCGATAACATAAAGTTGAAGCAAAAATGCACAAATTGAAACTATGAAAAGTTGTTTCATGCTGATATTTTTTTGCGTATAAATTTGATAAATTAATCCTAAAAATGAAATCAACAAAATTGGAGCAAAGGTAAATAAGCCATTTTCAAAACTAAATAAAACTCTGAAAAAATCTGGCCTAAACCAACTTAGTTTTTCACCACCAATTAAATATGGACTGCCCAGCTGACCATATAATTCTAAAGTTATAAATAGTTGTATGCTCAACACTAAAAAGATAGAACCCCAAAATAAAATAAGCCTGTTAAATGCTTCGATGATTCCTCTTTTATTTTTTATTAAAAATAGAACTGAAGTTGGCAATAATATTATTAAGTCTTGGTTTCTAATTAATGCCATTAATCCACCAAGTAAACCTAAAATTAGCATTTTTTGCCAGCTAAAAATCTGACCCAAAAATAAATATTTATTTTTTGAAAAAGAAATCAAATAGTAGAAAAAAATTGCTGACACCATAAAAGATGCTGAATGAGAATTAAGTGGATCCAGTGAAGTGTAGTAAAACATTTGCGTTGTTAAATATAGAAAGACAACTGTAAGAGCAGAAATTTTTTCATTAACAAAAAATAAAAGTATGTTATTTGTAAAATACAATCCAACAACTGAAAATATAATGGCAGAAATTGCTACAAAATATTGAGTAACAAAAGCGTACCCATCACCGCCAGAAAATATATATCCAATTAAAAATCCTGGAATCCATAGAATAGAACTTCCTGGAGAAAACTTATTGATCACCTTGCCAGTTATTTTTGAAAACTCAGGTTTATTAGGAAAACCGTCAACCTCCCTAAATGCTTCATTTGTAAAATCAAAATCTTTATCAACAATAATTGAGTGAGTGTGAGCAAAATAATACAAACTATCTCCCCAAAGAATACTCTTAACTCTAAATATTGTGGCCGAATACAAGAGCAAACTAAAAAAGAATAGAAAAACGTAGAATTTTTTATTAATTTTGTGTGACTGGAATTCTAACAATGAAGATAGTTTTTTTGTCTTCGCTGCTTGAAAAAGAGATACTACCATCAATCCTTTCAATATATGATTTTGCAATAAACAAACCTAGCCCTGATCCTTTTTGACTTGATCTGAAATTATTGTCTGCTGTGAAAAACTTATCAAAGACATGCCTGTTGTCTTTGGCAGGAATTCCAATTCCAACATTTGTTGTTTTAATTTCAAAGTAATTATTCTTTTTGTTTAAAGATATAGTAACATCAGTTTTTTGAAAGGCATACTTAATTGCATTATTAATTATGTTTTTTAAAGCATCTTTAATTTGGATTCGATCCAGTTTTAAATTGTAACTATATTCTTTATTGATTCTAAACTTAACATCTAAAGATTTTAGCTTTATTTCTGGATTTAGTTCTTCAATAATCTCATCAATTAATTCTGCTAGTGAAAAACCACTAATGTGAGACCGAATTTTATTTCTTTCTATTTTGGAAACATGAGTTAGCTTATTAACCAATTCTACTGCCTTCAAATTTATTTCATAATTTTTTTTAATAAGCTTCGCTGCTTCTTGCGACAGTTGAAAATCATTAGTCTTTTCCATTAGCTGTTCTAAATTCCATCTCATCGAACCCAAAGGTGTTCTAAGTTGTTCGGCAATCGAAATCACAAAGTCATTCTGAGTTTTATTAAGATAATCTGCTTGTTCTTCAAGATTTTTTTGTTCTGCAGCATCTTTAATTACGGCAATTAATCTTTTTGAATTTGCGAATTCTATTTTGTTGAATGTAATTTCTGACCAAAGTAATTTTCCATTTTTATCTTTTTCTTGCCAAATTAAAGGCGCAGATTTTTTATCAGCAATTTGATCAAAGGCTAACTTAAAATTATTTTTTGTATACTGATCATTTTGAGAACTGAAATCTCCGGCTTCAAAAGAGATTGCCTCTTCAAAATTATATTTATAAAATTCAAGCGCCCATTTATTAATATCAATAATTTTTCCAGAGTCAGAATCAAAAATAATTAATCCATGCTCTAGACAATCAAAAATCGCCTTAAAGCTCTGTTCTAAAACATTGCTCTCAGGCGATTTTGACTTGGTTCTAAATACTTTATTTATCAAACTATTCATAATAATAATATTATCATGAATGAAAGACTTTTATCTCCACATGTGTCCGCCACCTCTTCCTGAAAATTCTTTACCAAGTCTATCAAAATCATCCATATCTATACCATTTTCCTCAGCCCAAGCCTGCATTTCTTCATGAATATCTGCCATTTTTTCTCGTCTTTCTTCTGGTGATAAGTCATACATATCATCCATTTCACCCATCAACTCTTCATGTTTTTGCAAAATTGCATACTCTTGATCCTGAGTGATAGAGCCATCTTCTACTTTACTATTGAGTCTGGATTCAAACATTTCTTGTTTTTTCTCTTGGCGATTGGCTCTATTTTCAGTTCTAAACTCTTCAAAAGTTTGAGATACCTCTTGTTCATTTAAATTAAATTTTGTTGCAATCTTTGTAACTAATGAGTCTCTAGAATTGTTGAAATCGTTTGCATTTGCTAAATTAGCAGAGCTTAGCGTCGCTATAGCAATAATTCCAATCAAGAATACCGGTATTAAGATTTTTGATTTCATTTTATTTTTTCCTTTATTATTCATACTTAATTAATACTGAAGTGAGTATAAAAGAGCATTCTGAGAGGAAGCTTAAAATTTAAGTTTGGATTGAAATGTAAGTATTTTGAATTTATTTAAGAGGAAGCCTGATCTTAAATTCAGTGCCTTTTGTCAACTCACTCGCAACAGATATTTTGCCATGATGATTTTCAACTATTTTTTTAGCCATTGATAGACCCAAACCATATCCTTTATTCGAAGTGTGAGTTCTAGCAGAATCTATTCTATAAAATCTATCGAATATATTGGGTAAATATTTATTATTTATACCAATTCCATTATCTTTTATTGTAATTAATAAATAATTCTTAATTAAAGCAACATCAACTGAAATGAATCCATTTTCCTGTGAATATTTTATTCCATTATCAAGAAAAATAGTAAATAGTTCTGTCAGCGAAAGATAATCACCAAATAATTGATAATTTTTGGTATTAATGTTTATCTTAATTTTCTTTTTATCTGCTTGATGTTTAACTCTCCTATATGCAGTTTGAATAGCATCCTTTATATCAACGTTATCAAATACCGGGGTCTTGGTTTCTAAACTTGAAAGATTTAAAAGTTTGTCAATTAATTTATTTAAGGCCTCAACATCTTCAAGGTTATATTGAAATAATTTTTTAATGTCTTTTGGAAGCTTGCCACTTCTAATTGATACTTCTATTGAAGTTTTCAATGATGTTAGCGGTGTCTTAAGTTCATGAGAAGCATCAGCAATAAACCTTTTTTGTTCTTGAATAATATTTTCAATTGGCATTAGTGTTTTACCAGCTAAATAAAAACCAATTAACGAAGATAAAATCAGAATAACTATATTTAAAATTAATAAATAAAAAATTATATTTTTCCTCGCCTGATCTAATTCTTCAAGGAAAAGATTATGAAGCTCTTCTTTTGAAACCTCAATATTTTGACCGTTAATATCAAACAATTTCTTAGCTGCTCTCATTCCACCGTTATTTTCAAATCTAATCTCTGCACTCTTGAATGAAGCTTGAATATTTCCAATTATTCCCCTATAAATTACAAAACTAAACATGGCGCTAATTGTCATGATAATTATGACGTACCATATTGTTAGTCTAATTCTAGTTAGTTCAAAAATTTTCACAATAAATATTTCTTAGCTTTTATTTATACTTTATCTTCAATTTTATATCCAAAACCTCTAACAGTTTTTATGAGTTTAAGCTTATTCTTAAAAGGCTTGTCAATTTTATTTCTTAAATATCCAATATAAACTTCCACAGTATTAGGCAATATGTCAGCATCATAATTCCAAACGTTGCTTATTATTTGTTCTTTTGTCAGTACTCTATTTTTATTTTTCATTAAATATTCCAAAAGTGAAAACTCTTTTTTTGAAAGATTAATGTGATTATCATTCCTACTCACATAAAATCTGTTTTGATCTAATTTTAAGTCATCAATTATCAAAACATTATCTATACTTTTTTTAGGCCTGCGACTTAATGCTCTAATTCTAGCCACCAATTCATCAAAAGCAAAAGGTTTGGATAAATAATCATCAGCACCAACATTCAAACCAAAGACCTTGTCAGAAATCTGCGATTTTGCGGTTAACATTAGGATTGGCGTTGAAATTTTTTCTTGCCTTAATTTTTTACACACCTCAATACCATCCATAAGAGGAAGCATTAGATCGAGAATAATTACATCATATTCCTCTGACAATCCCAAATCATAACCATCTTCACCATTAAAAGCTGTATCAACAGCAAATGACTCTTGTTCTAAACCACGTTTAACGACGCTAGAAATTTTATGATCATCTTCAACAAGTAGTATTCTCATTAATATGATTATAATCAATATTCTTTGAATTTGCTGAGAAAACTATTGTAGAATATGTCAGTGCTAAAAATCATAAAATCAAAAAAGATTTTACTTCTATCAATTATTTTAATTTTATTATCATCTGTAGCTAGTTACACTTATTTTTCTGGCAAACAATCAAAAGAAAAAAATCAAAATCAAAACGATTCTTTAGATGTGATTTCAACTAACGCAGAATCTCTTGAAGTTTTTGGAGAATTCTCAAATGAAGATATAAATTCCATCAATGTTTTGCTTTTGGGCTATGGTGGCGCTGGACATAGTGGTGGTTTTCTAGCCGATGCCATTCAAGTAGTTCACTTTGACTTTGAAAATTTAAAAATTTCTTTAATTTCTGTTCCAAGAGATCTTTGGGTTGAACTTCCAAATGGTATTAGCAGTAAGGTCAATCAGGCTTTTAGCTTAGGAGACAAAACTGACCCAATTAATTCTGGAGCCAAAGTAAGCGCAGCGATGATAGAAACTGTCACAGGACTTAAGATTAATCATTATATTTCAGTCGATTTTGTTGGTTTTAAAAGAGCGATAGGATATGTTTTAAATGGACTTGAAGTAAATGTCCCAGAAACCCTGGATGACCCTTGGTATCCAATCAGTGGCAACGAACAAGATCCATGTGGAAAAACTCCTGAAGAAATTGCCAGTTTAAGCTCTCAATTTTCAGGCTTTGAACTAGAAAGACAATTTGAATGTCGCTACGAACATATACATTTCGACAAAGGCACAAACTTCATGGAGGGTGGTGACGCTCTAGCTTATGTTCGTTCAAGACATGGATCCGCTGGCGGAGATTTTGATAGAAGTCAAAGACAACAAGCGTTAATATTAGCACTTAGAGATAAGCTTTTTAAAATGGATGCCTTGGCAAATATTCCAGAATTTTTTAAACAAATAATTCAACACACCAATACAAGTCTAGACGTTGAAACCATAAAATCTCTTGCTCCTATGCTAGCAAAATCAAAAGACATTGAGGTTAAAAATATTACACTCAGTACTTCAAATGTTTTCAGTTCATCAAAATCCAGTACTGGCCAATATATAATTGTGCCAAAATCAGGACTCAATGATTGGAATGAAGTACATAAATTTATTGCGTCAGAGTTAAATTATTAATCAGGTAAAAATATCCTAATTAGTTTATCAACCTGCTCCGCCGCCTCCGCCGCCACCTCCTCCGCCGCCACCTCCTGAGAAGCCTCCGGAAGAACCTGATCCTGAAGCACCATAGCTGCTCATTGCAGATTGTGAAACGCTAGATATTGCGCTTGTTACATTATCGATTGCTGAGGTAATGTCATTCATACCATCAATAGATCCATTAGTTGAAAGCGCTCTTCCTCCCCAATATGACGACGCAATCATCGCATCAGCTTCATTAAACTTAATAGGTAACTGAGACAATGCTTTGGATGACACTCCCAACAGCGTTCCGTAGACCAAATATTTTTCCCACAAAATAACTGAGTCTATCTCATATTTTTCTGTTTTTTTATAATTTTTCATGTGCTTTTTAAATGCAAGCCACTGAGCAGTTTCTTTACTACCACTTGGAGTTCTTCGTTCACCAAATTCCTTAAACATGAAAACTATTATTCCCAATATGAACCCGAAAAATCCAGCCATTCCACTAAGAACCATTACTGAAGAAAATGAAACGTCACTGCCAATTGAAGTAAATAGTGTTGGCGCAATAAAAAATGAGATTGCAAATTCAACAATTGCTAAAAAGATAATTAAGCCGCCACTGGCTTGATTTTGTGATTTATGAGAATTTCGATCAAAAAATCCTTCACTTAAATTTTCTTTTAAGACAATATCTTTCAATGATTTAAAAAAAGTTTGACTTGCTATCTGATGTGTTCTTGACCACGATACAATACTTTCTAAAGAGATTACAGATCTTTCTTTGCCCTCAGCCTCAATATTTTTGTATCCAATATTCTCTACCAAGAAATTCATCACATTTTCTTGAATTGAAGACAATGGTTTTTCTGGCTTAATAAAATATTGTTTGTTTGAATTATATGGCTCTAAATAATATTTATAATTCTTAGAAAATAATCCTTCTTTATTATCACTTCTCACGAATTTAAAATACTTGTCTTGCACCAAAGATAAAACCGTAGCTGTAAATGAGTTTGGAGTAAGTGTTTTGTTGCCAGAAATTAATTGCTCAATTTGAGCTGGATCGATATTGCTTGGTGGTTCCCAAAGCGTGCCCGACTGATTAACTTTTGGCAAAGGAGTGTCTTTGCCATATTTCAAAAATAATTTTAACTGTTTAACAAATCTAAAAATTATTAAAACAAAAATCAATAAAATTAGACCATTCAAAATATTTCTTAAAAATATCGCTTTTTTTCTTGCTCCAATCGTTTCTGTAATAAATTTTTCTTCTTGATTGATTATTTCTTGCTTAGAGCTACTACCTGTTGCTCCATCAGTAAAATTTTCTTTAGGCATTAAAACTCTAGATTCCAAAGCTTCGCCGATTGAAATTGAAGAAAGCTTAAATGAAACCACCGGCTTAGTTTCCGATTCAGAAATGGAAACGTTTCCCTCTAATGGACCATGTGCCCATGCTCGAAGATCTTGTCCCTTAATGTCATTTGAAAAACTTAAATTTACCAAAATATTATTCTGAGCCAACTCCCACTGAGAGCCAACAAAAATCCAATAGAGCTCGGCTGTATCTTCATGAAGCGTAACGGCATTTGTAACGTTATATGAAACTTGAAAGTCCTTTTTTTCATTAACTGCTTGATAATTCCATTGAAGATAATATCTAGTTCCCTCATCAATTACAAAAAAACTTTCGCTAGGATTATTTTTGGGATTATTGTAGTCTGCTTGAAGCTCATCTATTTGCTTGTAACAATTTTTCTTAAGATCCACCATTTCGCAAACACTAAACTCTCCAAGTAAATATGGCGCAGTCCTTCCTGGACTCTTAGTTTGGTCAGGAAATTTATAAATATATTGATAAGCATATGAATAATCGCCTGAAAAATTATATGTTCTTCTTTCATCAACTTTCATCGAGCCATCTTTTGAAATTCTGGCGTCAATTTTTGCTGCATCAATAGAATATGATTTTGCGAAAATTGATCTTGGTGTAATCAAAACGGTTAAACAAATAAGGAAAAAGGATAGAAATTTCAATGATATTTTCATAATTATATAATCTCATTTTATTCTATCTGTTACAATTAAGGAATATGCTGAAAATTGGCGATAAAGCCCCACTAAATATTAATGTACTTGATCAAAATGGCAAGGAAATTTCACTTTCGAAATTGGTCGGCCGTCCAGCGGTAATTTATTTCTATCCAAAAGATAATACCCCAGGATGCACAAAAGAAGCGTGTAGCTATCGAGACTTTAACAATGAACTAACAAAATTAGGAGTTCAAGTAATCGGCGTTAGCGCTGACTCTCCAAAATCTCATCAAAATTTTGCACAAAAACATAATCTCAACTTTGATCTTTGGTCTGATAAAAACAGAGAGTTAATTTCTGCTTTTGGTGCCGTTGGACAAAAATCAATGTTTGGCAAAGTTTATATGGGCATTCTTAGGATAACTTTTGCAATTGATAAAGCTGGCAAAATTATTATGGTTTGGCCAAAAGTGGATGCGACAAAAAATGCTAGCGAGGTGTTGGATTTTTTTAAATCACTCAGTTGATCAATCTCATAAATTGAGTGCGGCGTCCTAAAGTTGATCAATCCAATAAATTGAGTGCGGCGTCCTAAAACTGCAATGATATTTAGAATAAAGAAAATATTGATGTTACCTAGATTGTTTGACAACATTAATAATAGTTTGAGACTTATTTTTGCTTGGACTATTGTCAATTGCCTCGACCCTAATTACATGATTTCCTGAAGATGTTCTTTTTCTGTAGGTAAAGTTGCACTCTAATTGATTTGCCGGACAAGTCTTGATTAAAACATCGTCAAAATAGAATGTAGTTTGAGAAACTCCATCTGGATCTGAAACAACAGAGCCAACCCATACGCCACCACGTGGAATCTTAGAGTTTTCAGCTGGCGACTTAATTGTAATTATAGGACCAGCACCATTAGTAGTTGTGGAAGTTGAGGGAGGTGCCGGAGTAGCTGATGCAACTGGGTTGAGCGTGAAACTGGCGTTTTTTGTTGATGAGTTAAATGGGATGGCGCCCATATCGACTAGTTGAGTAGCGCTCGGTACGATAGATAATAAAGTTGATTTGTTAGCTAACGTAGATTTCTTGGTGAATTTTAAATTTGCTATCTTAAAAGTGCCGGTTGGCGCGGTCGAAATTGCTGATGGTTCTACGCCCAATACTATTGATATCTTGCCTGTTGCATTTGCTTCTGACATAGAAGTGACTCTAATTTTTTTGGCTAGCCCAGTTGTTGGGAGCGTTATTTCTTGTGCCAAAGAGATGATGGAGGGATCAAAAGTTAAATCAGTTGCAAAAAAACCAAGCTGCTTATCAGTTGTAACCCAGAGATTTACGAGACCATCTGGTGACAATACTAGTGAAGATGGCTCGAAAAATAGTTCTGCTACACCGGCAGTGGCTCCAACACTCAAAGTTTGATTGCGATTCACTAATACATTTGCAAAGTACAAAGTAATAGAAACCATTATCAGAAGACCTGCAAACAATATAAATTTGCTGACTGAAAACAGTGATTTTTTTCTTTTTTTATTTGCCATAATTGTTGACCCACAACATATAATCGATTCCATCTACCTTGCCATTCTCATTAAAGTCACCTTTTGCGAAGCCGCGAACTGACTGCAGATAATATGATAACCAGTTAGCATAGTCAGTGGTAAGAGTTGTCCATGGCTTTGGAGTTGGGGTTGGAGAAGAAGCAACGGCATTTAATTGAGTAGCCGATGGGGGTGGAACAGCTGCTCCTATACCTCCATATTCAAATGCTCCCAAATCAATCGCAGCACCCTGAGGTCTAGACTTGCCGATAAAATCAGCAGCTACTGCAACACTACCTGCACCTTTATCAATCGCAACAGATGTATTTTTGAGAGAAAATACTGACGGGGTTAATTGAGATAAATCTGTTGGAAGACTAGAAGAATATTGTGGATCTGCCCAGATATTGCCGCTTATTTGAGTTGGGAATGCAGCATTGAATCCTGCTAAATCAGTGACTGCTGTGCCAATTTTAAACTGGGCAGCTGAGTTGGTATTACCAGAATACCATAGATTATTTTGGATTTTGAAATCTTTCAAATTATCGATTATCAAAGATTTACCTCTGTTTGTTGAAAAAATATTATTTGCGATGATGCTTTTTGAATTAGCAGCTGCAGAACCAGTAATCCTAATGCCATATTCCCAAGAATTGATAAAACTATTATTAATAATTTTGGTATTAATTACACCGGAGCAAGAAGTATAAGGATAAAAACTCACTCCAAATCGTGCGTTAACGATAATGTTATTGCTAATTGTATTGTCAAAGGTATTACACGGAGTTTGTTCATCGGCGAGGGCTATACCTATTGGTATATTGCGACCGTTTCCAGGCCAAACGCTGAATACCGAATCTGTGTCATACACGAAGTTTCTATCTATTAGTACCCCAGTTCCATTGTCGATATAGATATTGATACTCCAGTTATCGCGAAACTTGTTTCCGATTATCCTGTCACCAGTGTGAGCAACTATTCCTTCACCGCAGTTGTTATGGACGTAATTGCCTTCCCATAATGCTCCTGTAGAATTTTGAGAGTTAAGTGTTGCTGGCCACCAAGACGCAGAACCATTACAGACTATGCCGTTCTCGGATGCCGACACCGTGAACATCCTGACATTGTAGTACACTTCGTTATTTCTAAAAACTGTATTTGTTCCAAATCTATGCCAGATAGCTGAATCGTAAGAGAGTAAAATTTTGTTACTATTGACGATGTTGTTACTGCCCCTGTTGGCAATTCCCATTTTAGGGGACCCTTTGACTGTAAAGCCACTAAATGTGATGTGGTTCACATTGTCATTGATTTGCACAAGTCCATCTGTTGCGATGCTTGTCATGCCACTTCCATCAATTATTGGGTTCTCGTTTGGAGATGCTGAAAAAGTAATCCTTCCAGCTGATGTGCCACTCTTTGAAATGACAACTGTCTCTGCATATGTTCCATTATGTACATACACTGAATCACCTGGCACTACAGTTGAGGTTGCTTTGCGGATAGTTCTCCATGGAGCAGATTCTGAAGAACCTACATTGGCATCGTTGCCACTTGGTGAAACAAAATAATTTGTTGCAGAAACTTTGTTAGTTGAACTAGCAAATATTATTAGAAATATAAGTATTTTTTTAACCATGTGGATTAAATAAGATTAAATTGTATTTTCAATAATGTCAATTGTCTAAGCTAATATCACCATCTTTATTTCAATAGTGCCTAATGATAACTTGATATTACAGTGATAATATGCTATAATAACTCCTTCTTAAATTAAATTAAGAAAAATAACCACTGGGTTTAAGCTAGCTAAAGATTTTTGAATTTCAATTTTCAATTTCCCTTATTCGCTTCTTGTCTTTAACCTTTAAATAAAATACGTCAAGGTTAAGACAAAGAAAGCAGTAATATGTTTCGTTCTTCTAATTCCAGACAAAAGTTTGGAAATAATACTCGTGATAGTCGTGGTGGTAGTAACCGCAGTAGCGATGGTGGAAACCGTAGCAATGGTGGCAGAAGCCATAGTGACGGCAATCGTAATAGAAATTTTAGATCTAATTCTGATGGAGGAAATCGCAACTTTTCTGGTGGCAGAGGTGGAAGAGGAAGACAACAAAGTTCTTTCAACCCTACTATGATCATTCAAGCTGCCGCAGCTTCATTGCAAATTAATCCAGTAGTTAAACAAGAATACGTATCAAAAAATAATTTTGTCGATTTTGATATTTGTGAACCATTAAAGCAAAACATTGTATCAAGAGGCTATATCACTCCTACTCCGATTCAAGATCAAATAATTAACCATATTCTTGATAATAGAGATGTTGTGGGTTTAGCAAGTACAGGCACAGGAAAAACTGCTGCCTTCCTAATTCCATTGATAAATAATATTTTCAAAACTATTGAAGATAAAACTCAAAAACTCGGAAGAGTCCTCATTATGGCTCCAACAAGAGAGCTTGCGCTTCAAATAAATGCAGAATTCAAAATGTTTGCTGAAGGCATGGGAATATATTCTTCACTTTGTATTGGTGGCGCTAACATGAGTAGCCAAATCTCTTCACTTAGAAGACAGCCTCACTTTATTATTGGCACACCAGGAAGATTAATTGACTTAGAAAAAAGAGGAATATTTAGTTTAGATACCTTCTCAGCAATTGTCTTAGATGAAGTTGACCAAATGTTTGACATGGGATTTATCAATGACATTAAATATGTCATTCAAAACTTACCAGAAAAAAGACATTCTTTATTTTTCTCAGCAACTTTGCCAGTTAAAATGAATGATGTTGTTAATAGCTTTTTATACAATCCAATCAAAGTTGAAATTGAAAAACAAAAAGCTTCAGTTAATGTCAACCAAGATATTATAAAAATTCAAGGAAGATCAAAAATTGATGTCTTACATGAACTTTTAGACAAAGATGGATTTGATAAAGTTTTGGTATTTGGCAGAACAAAGCATGGTTTAAACAAATTGTCTGAAAAATTAGTTGAGAGAGGTGTTAAAGTTGCTGCAATTCATGGCAATAAATCCCAATCACAAAGACAAAGAGCTTTGTCTCAATTCAAAAATGATGCTATTCAAGTTCTTTTGGCAACAGACATTGCTTCTAGAGGTTTAGACATCGACAACGTGACTCACGTGATCAATTTTGATTTACCACAAACTTACGAAGACTATATACATAGAATTGGTAGAACAGGTAGAGCAAACAAAACTGGTGTTGCCTTAAGTTTTATTGATTAATGCGTAAATGAATTGTTAGCAAAAAAAAGAAGATTATTTTTCTTTCCTAATTGTCTTCCAATGATATAGGTAGACCGGAGTTCCAATAATTATCATGGCTAATGAATTACTCATTTGCCTTTTAATGTCGTCCTTTTGTTGTTGCTTGTTAATTTCTTCCATTGCTGGGTCAACTGGATAATTATAATACGATTGTGTAGATACTCTAAAAACGTAGGTTTTAAGAGTAAGATCGATGATGCCTATGCTACCAATGATAGCAATCAAAAGGCCAACAAAAGAAAATAAATACAAATAGAGAAAACGGATATTAAATTTCATATAAGTAAATAATAGCACTATTCATAGCAAAGCGCATTAATTGGCTGAAAATCTATAAAAATAATTTTTAACCAAAGGTAAAAGCATAAACTTCTATGTCGTCATCCAAGAATTCAATTAGTAAAGTATGCGAGCCGGCAGATGGCAAACTGATTAAATGATAAAGTCTATCTGAATCAAGAGTCACAACACCATTTGAAGCATCTTCACCCATCGACTCAACTTTGCCATCTATCAGAACTGAAAATTTAGCATTTGAATTTTTGGATCTTGCGACTATAAATACTTCTTTGGATTCAAAGTTTAATTCTAATTTTGATCCTTTTTTTGCTGAGGAATATTCAGGCATTAATTTCCAATTACCTTGAAATGCAAAAGTATTTTTTGACAAATTCTGCGGAAAACTATATTCAGATTCTTCATCTTCAATTATTATTTCTGGAGATAAAAAATTCTTAATTCGATCGTATCCTAAATACAGTTCTGGAGTTCTTGAATAGGTTAAATATTCTGGGTTGTTCACATCGTCGGCTGAAACTTCTGCACCAATTTCATTCAATAACTTCTGAATCATTTGCTCAGTCTCATCATAATCGCCTTCACCAAAATGGGAATATCTAATTTCACCATTTTGGTCAATTAAGTATTTCGCTGGCCAGTATCTGTTTTTATATGCTTTCCAAGTATCAAAATTATTATCCTGAACAACTGGATAAGTAATTTCAAAATCATCTAAAGCTTTAGTGACATTTTCTGGATTTTTTTCAAACTCAAATTCTGGAGAATGAACTCCTATTATAACTAGACCTTGGTCTTTATATTTTTCCCACCAGTTTTTTAAATATGGAAATGTTCTTTGGCAGTTAATACAAGAATATGTCCAAAAATCTACCAAAACTACTTTTCCTTTTAAGTCTGAGATCTTCAAAGGCTCGCTATTAAACCATTCTCCTCCAGCAATAATTTCAGGAGCATAAACTTTCTTCTCAAACAAACTACTTTTTTTGTTTGTTGATTCGTTTGCATAAGGATCATTAACTCTATCTAATTCTTGTTTAACTTTTTCATTATCTTCAAATTTAGTTAAACCGGTTCCATACTGAGGAAAAGTTTCAAGAACAAAAGTTTGAAATTGGCGATCCAAATTGAAATATATTCCAACCGCTGTGATTATCATTAATACTCCAAATGATTTTTGAATTTTTGCGGTATTTCGAACTAACCATGGTACTTTTTGTAAAGCTGTTGATCCAGCTTGCATAATCATGAACATAGGAATTGCTGTTCCCAATGAATAAGCAAGGGTTATTAAAAATGCTTGAGAGCTAACTGATCCTGATATTGCCAAACTAATAACTGAAGCTAATATTGGACCAACACATGGAGTCCACAAGAGTCCTAATGAAAATCCAATTAAAACTCCACCACTAAAACCTTTTTTATTTTTTCCATTTGGAACTAAAGATGAGAGCCTGCTAAATAATTGTTCTATTAAAACTTGTACTTTTGGTATTAAAAGTGAGGCACCAAAAATACTTAGAATAAATATTGAAATAAATCTTAAAGATTCTGCTGGAAATCCACTAAACTTAACAATTGATGAAAGAAAAAGAGTGAAAAAAGTAAAACTTAAAACAAATCCTACTACCACACCGATAGGTCTTTTCTTACTCGAATCTACTGATGACGAAGACAATATAATTGGTAAAATCGGTAAAATACATGGAGAAAGAATTGTAACAACACCAGCTAAAAATGAAAAAGCTAAAAGTATTAACATAAGTTACTTTAATTTATTGAGTATGTCTTCTAAACTTCCGCCGTTCCATGTCTTTACAGCATTTCCATCCTCATCTATTTCAACAAATGTATGCTGATAAGTAACATTGTATTTTTTGGCCAAGTCTTTTTCAGCTTGATCAGTATCAGTGTCGTTGTAATTTACTTTTATGATTTTTACATCACTAGGAATCATCGACATATTCTCTTCTAATTCAATATCTACAGGTTTACAAGTTGGACACCAATTTGCATAGAAAAATAAAACTCTTCTTATTCCTTCTGCAGAAATTAAATTTTGCGGAGTAAATTCAACATAACTGTCTTGCTTCATCATTGCCTGCTTATCATTTTCCATAGAATCTTCTGGGGAGATTTTGTCGTCATTAGCATTTTCATCAGAATCCTTCATCATCATGTCTGCAGAATCATCTGGTGCAAGCGCTTGATCATCTTCAACCTTAACCATGCTATCTGATGCTTTCATCATTTTGTCATCATTTTTCTGGTTACTTTTATTCAAGAAAAAAATTCCAAGTCCTACTATTAAGATAACTGATGCTATTAAAATAATTGAAGAGTTATTTTTCATAAGTTTGTCTCCTTGAAATTATAATAATGGTTTTGTGCAATAAATGTCAAGCGTACTTTACATTTTGGAAACTATTTTGAGTTTGTTCTCTATTACAAATAAAAACTAAAGTCTAATTTTTATAGCGATGATAAATTCTGGAAATTAATTTTGTTAGAACCATTCCAGAAAAAGTGAGGAGTAACCAAGGGTCAATTTCATACATTGAAGCCTGAATAATAATTCCTAAAAGCAAAATTCCAACACCTACAAAAAAAGAAACTCTGCCAGATTTTTGAATATGTATAGCATCTCTTTCGTCGCTAGCTTTTTCTCTCCAAAACATGCCGACAAAAACTAGAAAAATTACTATCAAGCCAAGCTTCATCATCACACTTATGCTATTAGGCATTAGTAAATGGGTTGGATTCAAAAATAAAATCAATATTCCTAAAATTAAAAAAATTAATAAAAACTCAAAAAATGTTTTCATATTTCTAAAGTAAATATACTCTCTACTGGTTTTTTAAAAAACAGGGAAATTTTTAGAGCTAACATAACCGAAGGAACATAGTTTCCTTTTTCCATAGCAATTATTGTTTGACGAGTTACGCCAATTTCATTTGCTAGATCTTCCTGAGTTATTTTTTTACTAACTCTCAAAGCTCTTATGTTATTGAAAACTAAAACTGACATATTTATATTATAACTTATGTTTTTAAATAGAATATAAAATAGCTCCTCTTAATAAATCATAAAAGGAGCTATTTATTATACTGTTGGCGAAATAAAATTTTATTATTTTGTTTTAATAGAAAGCTTTTTTGGCTTAGAAGCTTCTGATTTTATAAATTCAACTTTAAGAATACCATTCTCCAAAGTAACTTCTGGCTCTTTGGAATGATCAATCAAACCAGGAACAGCAATTTTATAAGAATAGCTTCTGGATGACTTACTATAATATTTATTTTTATCATCATCTTCTTCCTTTGTAGATTTTGCTTGAATCCATAAAGAACCTTTTTCAAAAGTTACATCAACATCGTCAGAAGAAACACCGGCAATATTGGCTTTGACGACAACTTCATTTTCGGTTTCATAGATATCCACACCATTATCGACTGAAGGATAAAGTTGTAAGTCATCATCATCCCAAAAATTTGGCCAACGATTAAGTGTGCCTAACATGGATTTTAGCGGAACTAAATTTGACATATTCTGTCTCCTTTCATTTTTTTTTAAATTTTACTCACACTTTTTATTTGTGTGTTAGCAGTAGAATACAACGATTGCTAATATTTTGTCAAGAAGATTTTTTTGCCAAGATGATAATGTCTGCGGCTCCAAAAAAATGAATAGTTATATGATCAAAAAAATGAAAGATTGGAATTAGTGGCCCCCTTATAAATCTAATCAAAAATCCAACCCCGGTGGTAAAAAGTAAGTTTCTTAGTGGACCCTCTACCTTTTTTAAATGCAAAATTTCAAAACCATTTTTTTCTAAAAGTTCTGAAATTGATTCTTGTGTATATCTTCTCAAATGCCCGACTTCATTATCAAACTTTTTATAAAAACCAATTCTGTAAAGAAAATTATCTTTAGACGGAGTGGTCAAAAACAACAAACCATTTTTATTTAAATTACTGGCAATTAATTTTAAAAATTGATTTTCATCTTCAACATGCTCAATAACCTCTGATATCAAAACCATATCATAATTTTGTTTTCCTGCTTTCAATAGTTGTTTGGCAAAAATAACATTTTTAAAACCTGATTTATTTCTAGCTTCTTTAGCTATATCAATTGCTCTTTGTGAAACATCAATTCCTCTAACATTAGCTCCCAGTGAGCCAAAAAATAAAGCCATTGTGCCAACACCACAGCCAACATCCAGAATATTTATCTTCTTAATTTTTTTTGGAAATTTTGCAAAAACAGAATCATAAAAAAATCTTAAAATCTCAAAATAAGTAAAATTATTTTTTTTAATTATTCCAGAATATTTATTATTTTTTTTATGATAACCATCATAAAACTTTTGTTTTGAATTCATATTTAGTTTTCAAACTGTTTGTTTAATTCAATAAAGAAATTATGAGTGCAAATCCAACTAATAATAATAATTGATAACCTGTTTGAATTAAAAATCTTGATTTTTTGATTACTGGTTTTTCATTGGTCCACATAACAGAACCTGCCAATGCCGGAACTATAAATGCCAACCAAATCCAAAAAGCATTTGAGATAGCATAATAAGTGGCAACACCTTCATTGAACATAGCCAACACCCAAGCTTCAAATAGAGCCAATAAAAATGAAACTAAATACAATGGCCCTGCCTCTTTTTGCATTTTTTTTCTAGCTTCTTCAGATTGATTTGAAGTACCAATTATTTCCATCCATTTTTTACCGAATAATGGGCCATACCAAACAAATCCAAGGATCATCGAAAACACTCCACACAAAAGAATTGAAAAAAAACTTAATGTCATATGACCTTCCTATTTTTGTAACTCTCTAATATTATTGATTGTTAAAGTTGGTTTAATAAAAAGTTTTCCGAAATTATCGATTTCAATAGTTCTCACTGATGCTTTTTCTTGATAGTCAACTTTAGGAATTTCGTAAAGACCTTTTATGGATGGCAAAGCAATATCTGCTAAATGAGCATATAAAACATAAAGTGGATCGCCATGAGAACAAATAATTATATTTTTATCGTTTTCGCTAGAAATAATATCATCCCAAAAATCAAGCATTCTTTTGGAAATATCTTCCGGAGTTTCTCCCCCCAAGGTATCAATATTATTAAAAAAATGTAGCCAATCAAATTCCCAATAACCCTGCATTGCTGAAAAAGTTTCAAGAATCCTAGTATCGTACTTTATCTCAATTTGATTTTTTGAAATAATCTCACTTGTTTGTTTGCATCGAAGCACAGAACTAGAATAAATTTTAAAGATTTCTTTGTCTGAAAAATAATCAGCTAAATCAGAAGCTTCCTGCTTTCCTTCTTGAGAAAGTTCAACAGGAAGTCTGCCGACTAAAATATTTCTTGGGTTGGAATATTGAGCATGTCTTACTAAATAAATTTTTCTCATTAACTCCAATTATAACAAAGATAATTAGAATCCCAAATCTTCTTGGATAAGTATAAATTTAATTTTTCTGCCACCTCCAGGATTTTCACTTTTAAAAACCAAAAGTTTTCTAAAAGCAGTATTAACCTTATAAAGTTCTTGCATGTGTTTATCTTCTAAAGGCATGATGTGATCTTCGAGTCTGCTCATAGCATCGGACATATTTTCAACTATTTTTTTGGTACTTACTGCCAAAATTAGGTTAGCAGAGGTAAAAACTAAATGTGGAAGCTGACTGCCAGTATTACTTGCAACTATAAATTCTCCATTGCTGACTAAAGCATGTACACTACCTAAGTAGTATTCAGAGGAAACTGATTCTTTTCTAAGTGCTGCTCTTTTAACATTGTCTGATTCCGCATAAATTTTTGCGTGAAGATCATTCCAGCCGTGATTGCCATTTTTGATATAATCTTGATAACCAATCTGCTCTAATGTCACCGAAGATCCATTCATAACTGAAGCACCTTTTGGAACAGAAGATTTTATTTGTTCAAGAGCCTCAGCTTTGTTTTTGACAACAACTACTTCGTAGCCAAGATTTTTTAATGATTTTGATGTTTTATCCAATAAAGCTGGATCTGCTAATTTATTATAGTTCATATGTGCTATATAATAGTTAGAAGCTATATAAATAGCAAGTACGTACATAAAATAAAGACACTATGAAAAAAGTAAGCTCATGTACCTTAGATCATACTTTAAATATGATCGGCGGAAAATGGAAACTAATAATTTTGTGGTATTTAGAAAAATCTACCATGAGATTTTCCGAACTAGAAAAATCAATCACTGGCATTAGTCAAAAAATGCTAACTGCAAGTCTTAGAGAATTAGAAAATGATGGATTGATTTCAAGGAAAGTATTTGCTGTTGTACCTCCCAAAGTGGAATATTCTCTCACCAAAAAAGGTGTCTCATTAAATTTAGTTTTAAAAGAACTTGATAAATGGGGCGAAAAAAACCTAACCAAAAAATATCTAGCTTAAACCAAAATAATCACCCTTTTGTTCTATGTCTTGTGAGAGTTGTTAGAGACCTCAGCCACTTCCCTTTTGAATCAATTGTGGCAACTAATAATTGGCCAAGTTTTTCTTTGAATTTTTCCTGACGATGTTTTTTTGAACTATGATATTTTTCAACCAGTAATTCATGCCATTTACTTCTTTGCCGCAATACACTTTCAGAAGATAAAGAGTTTGAAATCAAAACTCCATGATTCTCAAATAATTCCTGAGACCTTTCTAAGTGTGTTTCAACCGTAAGCAACAAGGATCTCTCCATTTTTTCTGTTTCCAATATTTTTTTAACTTCTTCAGCATTTCCAGCAGTATCAAAAGAATTTATCTCAAGAATTATATCTTGATCAGGAATTTGATCTATAGAAAAATAATTTCTCAAATATGATTTCATTTCTTCAGCTTCGGATGGAAAATCAATGCCTTTAGAATCTTTTCCTGCTGTTTTACCTGTCGAAAAAATAATTTTATTAACTTTTCCTTGAATATATAATTCTCCAGCAGCAATTGTAGTCATTTTTGACTCAAGACTAAGATGAATTCTGCTATTTTTTTCTATTGGCAGCCTCCAATTTTTTCCCAAGGCAATAACAACATCAAATTTCCCAACTAATAGTTCGCTACTACCCAACTGTTCAATATTCATGCGAATAATTATATATCACATCAGCCACTGACGTTTTTTGGTTTTGTAACTTTCTTGGGTCTTGCTAAAGTTTTAAATACATAAGATAAATAAGCTATATGCAAGAAATAGAAGTAGTTGCAGAGAAAAAATAAGAGTTATTGTTGAAACAACTATTGGTGAATACTTCAGAGGAGAATGTTGTAAAAAATGTGGCGAAAGAGGTAAAATTTCAATTTCATAAAAATAAGATTATTTGGTCCTGATTTTGGCAAATTCACTTACAAAAAAAACGACCCTTCATCTCAGGAAGGGTCGTTACTAAATTTCGCTAGATCGAACTTTTTTTGGAAGATATTCTCTGCCAAATTTAAAGTCCAATTTTTACGAATTGACTAAATTACGATTCTTCAGAGCTGGTTTTTGACGGGCGGTATACGCGGACCCAGAAGATCATGATCCCAGCTGCCACAAACCCAGAAATTACTCCGGATCTTGTGATCGCTGAAATGATCAAGTACGTGGCCACCCCGCCGAATGGAACGAGAAATAAAATCCGCTTGAATCTTAACTTCTCGTCATCGATGGACACCCACTTATTAATCAAGTGGAATACATCTGGCGCTGTCATGAAAATCATCCAGCCAACGATACCGACCGAAAATACCACTACGGGCGCAGCCTTCTCAGTTGCCAACCAAAAAGCTATCAGACCCAGCATCAGTGCGGTCCAAAAAACCCACCATATCGATGCCAAGATTTGACCCAACAAGGGCCATTTTCCGTAATTCATAAATTAACTCCTTTTTTTCTCGCCCTGCCAAAATAGTTTGGTTTTGTTGCAAGCAGGGGGTATAAAAACACCAATATCAACATTTAAGAATGATGTCTTTATATCCCCGCTCACAACAACTAGAGAAGAAAATAAAAATCGTAATTAGTCTTTTAAATAGCCTTACTTCCAGTGAACATATGCTGTATATGTCAAGAAAATAAAAGCCCCTTAATTATACTCTATTTTTGTAAAAAATCAAATGTTATAGGATGCTATTCGTATACATAAATAATGCTATAATTCCAGGGTATGAATCAAACCTTAATAGCAAAACAAGCTGAATGGACTAAATACGAGCTTTTGGACTTTGGCGATGGTGAAAAACTTGAAAGATTTGGTGATTTTATAATTGCTAGACCTTACCCAGAAATCAACATTTCAAAATCAAAATCAAAAGAATTTTGGGACCAAGCCGATGCAGTTTTTATTAGAACTAAAGGTGACAAAGGTTATTGGAAAACTAATAAGCCACTTCCAGAATCTTGGAAAATTCACTGGCAAGATTTAACGGCAAATGTTTATCTCTCTCCATATAAACACACCGGAATATTTCCAGAACAAAGTGCTAATTGGAGTTGGATTAAAAATATTTTAGCTGAACAAAAAAAACAAAACCCTGAGTATCAACCTCATATTTTAAACCTATTTGCTTACACAGGCATGGCAAGTGTCGTATGTGCAAAAATGGGTGCAAAAATCACTCACGTCGACTCATCTAGATCTTCAATTGGATGGGCAAAACAAAATCAACTTGCATCTGGACTGGATGGAAGATCAATTAGATGGATTCTGGATGATGTTGTGAAGTTTGTGAAAAGAGAAATCAAAAGAGGAGTTAAATACGACGGAATTATTATGGATCCACCGGCCTATGGACACGGCGCAAATGGAGAAATTTGGAATTTTAAATCATCATTTCCGCAGTTATTAGAACTATGTAATCAAATTTTAGTTGAAAACCCGTTGTTTGTTTTGGTTAATGCTTATGCAGTTTCTATTTCGGCCGATCGATTGGGTGAAATGTTAAATGATTTCATGTTAAGTAATGCAATGACTAATAATGCAATGGCAAAATCAGGCTATAAAATTGAGTCTGGAGAACTATTTTTGCAGCAAGCAAATTCTGATAGATTATTATCCACCGGAATGTTTACGAGATTTGGAAAATAAAAATCGTTATTATTATCACACGGATTATTAATCAATTAATCTTTTAGGGGAAACTTCAAAAAAAGATCAATATAAAATGAAAACACCTCCTTGTGAGGGGAGGTGTTTTGCATTCAAACGACTTATTTATTCGGCGCGGGATTTGATGATGAAATTCATCTCATATCCACTCCACTCTGTAAACCTCAGGGTATAAACCCCTGGTTCGAGAATGAAGCTTTCATCTTCCGCAGAGACATATTCGTCTACGGTTTGAGCAAGCCCTCCACCATCATATATTTCGATGCGGGCATCTCCGTCACTTTCAACCGCAAAAATCGTGGTCTCAGTTACGGAGACTTCAATCTCGTAATATGAACTCGCCTGGACAGTGTGCTCCTCCGAGGAGTCCCACACCACCTGGTAGGTAGAATCGAACGAGACCCAAAGTTCGGGGTCACGTTCAGTAAAGGCAATAAAGTACTTGCCCTCATCAAGGACGATATAAAAATCCGTCTCTTGGAATTCTCCGATAGTATAACCGTCGGCATCAAAAATCGTGCCTGAGGCATAGCCATGAACTCCAAACTCATAACTATTGCCTTGCGCTATTTCAATCACGAAATAGCTTTTGGTCACATAACCCGAAAAATAGGATTTTTCTTCTTCATCCAGCTCAATGAAACCGCCGAACGAGATTTCCTCGTTAGTTGTTTCTGATCTGGATGATTCCTCAGAATGCTCCGGTTCATTAGAGGTATAAATTTGGGTCAGTTCAACCTCAACAAATCCGTGAAAACCATTATATTCACGAATCTTGATTTCGTGCTGACCTACATTAAGTACAAATGCTTCAGGATCAGCGCTTCCAGCACTATCAATGACATAATCATCGATAATGAGGACAACATCGTTGTCAGAGCTTGCCTTAATGGTAACTTGATTACCCGGAGGCACAACTAGATAGAACTCTTTTTCTTGATGTTCATCCAAATAGTGCCACCCTGGATTAAGCCATTCAGACTGCTGTGACCCGAAAGTCCAGCCAGGAGCAAACACAACGATCGCAAAAATCGCGACCACCAATAGTGCTGCCAGCAGGTTTCTAATCTGCCCTTGTAACTTGATACCTTCGTTTGTTTCCATCGAAAAATTCTCCTTAATTTTGGTTTCCTAGCAGAACAGTTCTACTAGGTTATTAAAAAACGCATGTAAAAAGCGTCATTTTCTAATAACCTAGTAGATTTTTTTAGTCGTTGAATGTTAAAGAACTGTATTTACCAGTAAAAGATTGTGCTTAACAAAATAAACAGATAAATACCCTATAATATTATCATATAAACAGTTTAAAGTCAATAATGACAGGAAAAATAAGAAGCCTTACACCCTCACCGACCCACGAAAACCCCTAACAGCGTAATAAGATTCTGCGCCATTGTGATAAATGAAGACTGTCTCATAGCGACGATCGGCAAAAATCGCACCACCAAGCTTTCTAATTTCAGATGGAGTTTCCACCCAGCTAGAGGTTTTGGTGTCAAACTTTCCAAATTCTTGAAGCATTCGATATTCAGTTTCGGTCAGAATTTTAATTCCCATTTCTTTTGCCAAACCAATTGCACTATTCTTTGGCTTATTTGCTTTGCGAGATTCCAAAGCCCGGTGGTCATAACACAGACTTCTTCTACCTTTTGGGCTCTCAGCAGAGCAATCATAAAAAATATATTCACCAGTTTTTTTGTCAAAACCAACGACGTCGGGCTCGCCACCGGTTTTTTCCATCCCATTGAGAGTCCAAAGTTTGTGTGGGCTTGCTTCAAGTTTTTTTGCGATATCTTCCCAAACTAAATTTTTGTGACGAGTTATGTTTTTTTCAAATCGTAGTTTTAATGTTCCAATCAATTCAATTTTTTGTTTTGTATTTAATTGCATATTTTTATTATAACAAAAATAAAAAATATTAGTACTTACTCGATGTGTAATTAGCTTTTAGACCATTGACAAGCCATAGTACGTTTTGGTAGGTTTGTAAGAACAAAACAATCTATAAAGTAAAATAATTAAAAACATCAATGGCCGCAAAATACAAAAAACGTAAAATTTATAAAAATGAAATATTTAAAACGAGACAATGTCTCGTTTTTTTTTAATAAAAAGCTTAAAAAAGAAAGATAAAAATGTTTGCAAAAGTAGAATCTGGTCCAAAAGAAACAGGGTTTACCATAGAAACTCCAGAAAAAAATAAAAAAGAAATTGGCCGCCTTAGAAGAGAAGCGAGAAGAAAAAGAGCTGAAGTTGTAAAATTGGCTGAAGCAGAAAAAACATTAGATATTATCTTAAAAGGAAAAGGCCCGCATATAATTTTATTTCTAAACGATCTTCATGTGGGTTCAGATACTGTGGATGAAGAAAAAATAACTGCAATTGTTGACTTTATTGAAGCGCATCCTAATGCCTATGTAGTTTTATTAGGTGATGAAATTGAAGGGTCTAAACCTGAATATAGAACCATTGAAGGTCATAGAACCGGTGGCATAGATGAAGACATTGAAGATTTTCAACAATTAGTTTTAGATAGAATTGGTCACAGAGTTATTGGAGCAGTAGGACACTTTTTTGGTCATACTGGCTGGTCTCAAGATTCTTCTGGAGATAACCCTTGGGAAAGAATGTATGGACCGTATGGAATTAGAGTGCTAATGAATGGAAGTTCGGTAAATCTTAATTATGAAGGTGAAAATGGCGAAACTATTAGTACGAAAATAGATGTAGCTCATTATTTTCAAGGAAAAAGCAAGGTTGATTATCTACATTCACAAAGAGAGCGCTGGAAAACCAAGAAAAAAGAAAAAAAACCTAATGCTGTGGCTAGTGGACATACTCATCAAGCTGCGGTTGGAGCTGAAAATTATCCAGATGCTCCTACTCAAGCAATCTTGATACAATCTGGTGCATTTAAAGGGAATAGCCCTCATCTTCCAGCTGATCCATTTGCGTCAAAAGCTGGTTTTGGTGAAACTCCCGGACAACCAGGTCAAATGTTAATTCTTTCAAAAGGTGGACATAGATACCGAGCTATAAATTTGCCACAAGGAAAAATGATCGAAGCAGCTATGGATTTTTGGGAAAATGAAAATTTGGCAGCAATAGAGGCTGCAGATTTTGCCAAGAGCTTTGTTCCAGAGGTTTATTTTCGTAGAAAAAAATCAACCCTATCGACTGACTCAGAAGATTTGCTAACTAAAGAAGAACAATTAGAGTTGGCAGAAAAAAAGAATGGAGATATTGAAACTGAAAGTGAACCAAGTGAAGCAAAAATTTGGGATGAAAAAGATCTTCAACCTCTTTATGACAAAGCTTCATTCAAAGTTAAAACTGATTGGCCAAGTTTATTTCTTCCGATAGCTAACGTTCGCATGGGGGCTAGTTATGAAGGCAAAAAAGCCCTTGATGCAATGATTAAGGATGTAATCTTAAAAAATCCCCATATTTTGTTAGCTTTTATGGGCAACGTTGTTGATAAAGATGTGGCCAAAAAAGACACTAGAATTGATACTTTAGATGATTTAATCAGTATTATTCAAACAATAGGTATCAAGCGCGTGGTTGCACTGTTGCTAGATTCTGCGCTGAGAACTGAAAACTGGAGAAATGAGATTGAAGGCTTAGAATATGTTCCACCAGGTTCTTATGTGAGTCAAAACACGGGCGTGCCTTTAATTGTTGGAGGTAGTTCAATTGAAATTTTCCATGGCGACAAAGATCATACTCTCAGTAATCTAAGGCACAGCATTATGGCTTTAGATGGTATTAAAGGTCATGGTTCATACTCAAAAGCACTTACTGGTCTAACAGCTTATGACACCAGATTCAATGACGGTGGTCATGATGTCCTAGTATCTGGATTACACCCTCACTCAGGAGCAGGAACTTACGAAAAAGATGGCAGGCTAGTTGACCTACTAGATGTTGGTTGGTTATCACCTTTTGACAACCAAAGTGGCAAAAAAAATGTTCAAAAGACTTCTCCAGGTGGTCAAGGTTTAATTATTAGCGGAGAAATGAGAATTCCAACCTCAACATGGTCTGAATCAATAGAGTTATTTGATGCAATTCTAGCGCTCACTGCGGCTAAGAAGCTAGGAATCGTTTAATACTCACTTATTACGATTTTCTTCTGCTGCATCATTATTACAAATGCGCCAGGTTTTTTCATTAATTCCTCAATGTTTTCTGGAACTATTTGCCAACTCAAACCGTATTTATCCTTGCACCAACCACATTGCTCTGAGCTAGGAACAGCCGAAAGTTTGCTCCAAAAATAATCTATTTCTTTTTGGTCTTTGCAAAAAACCGCAAGTGAGATTGCTTCCGTAAACTTAAATTCATCGCCGGCATTAATTGCAGTAAATCGTTGACCATTTAATTCAAAATCAATCGTAAGCACTTTACCAGCAAATTCTTTTTGAAAATCTTCTAAGCCATCTTTTGGATAGTAAACTGTGCTAATAATTTTAGCATCAGGAAATACTGAAACATAAAAATCCACTGCCTCACTTGCATTCCTAGAAAACCAAAGATTGGGTACAATTTTTTGCATCTATTTACCTTTCAACATTTTATTTGTTATTTCTTCCAAATTAATTCATATTTTTGGCTTGGAGAAGATTCCAAACTATCAAACAAACAATAATTATTCACAGTGATTTTATAAAATTTATGGCCATCGTCCAATTTAGCTTCTTCCAAAATATCTGGACCGGTGCCGAACCGATCGCAATATAATTTATAAGCATCATCTAATTTAGTAACATTTTCAAGCAACTGGACGACACCTTCAAAATACACACCTCTTGGTTTTTCTGGAAGAATATGTTGTTTAACAATATTGCCAGCAACAAAGTGATTATCTGCAATTTCTTGGCTATGTCTTCTTGCAGTTTTTGAACGAAAATATAAATTTAGTTCATTATCGAATACATAATGAACTTCACAAACCCATGGCTTATTATCTCTAACGGTAGCCAATGACAAATGCATCACGTTTGGCAAATACTCTCTGATTGTTTTTTCGATATCAATGATCATATTTTTAATTATAACAACTAACTAATTTTTTGCTGAAAGTATATAACGCTTCATAGCATCAATGTCATCTTTTAAGGCATCAAATTTTTTCATTTGAACAACTAATCTCTGTGGCAGTTCTCCGTCAAAATATCCACGCTTGCGAATGGTTCGGATCTTTGTTGCCTCTTGAAAATCATCATGCCATTTTGAAAAAACATCTAAAGCAGCTTGAACATCATCAACTTTACTAGCGCCTTCAACTGCTGAGCTCAATGCTTCAACTTTTTGAATAGCAGCCGATCTTTCATCATCATTCCAAAAAAGACTTTCCATCTGAGCATTACCACCAATTGCTTCAGCCGATAGACTAGCAATGCGGATAAACTTACTATGAAGTTCTTCAAAAGCTTGTTTTATTTTTCCAAGTTCTAGTTTTTCATTTTCATCATTTTGTTCTGCTTGTTTTTGTTGGCCCTCTGCATCTAGGATTTCAAGACGACGCTTCTCAATTGCTGCAAGTAATTGAGGGTCACCCTTAACGCTTTCAGCCAAAACTCCTAATGCCGCTATATCATTCTTTTGTAATGCTTCCTCAACCATTCTTGATAAGGTTGTTGCCTTTTCCATGGTCTCTGGGGATACATCAGGAACTAGTCCTTCAGTTTTTGGTGAAACGACTTCTGATACTGTTGCTTCTGATTCAAACATAAACTAAGTATAGCAAATAATATTAACTCATCTCCCTCAATTATTTCCTTAAAATCTTCTCCATGGTTTTTCCATGAGCCAACTCATCTATTAATTTATCTAAATAGCGAATTTCTCGCATGGTTGGTTCTTGAATATCTTCTATTCGAACGCCACAAATTACGCCTTTAATTAGAGATCTTGATGGATTTAGGTTTGGAGCTTGTGCAAAAAAATTTTCAAAATCTGTCAGATTTTTAATATGTAATTCCAGCTCTTTTTGAGAGTATCCGGTCAACCAACAAATAATTTCATCTACCTCTGATTTTTTGCGCCCTTTTTTCTCAACTTTAGTGAAGTAAAGTGGATAAACCCGTGCAAAACTCATTGTGTAAACTTTATGTTTTTCCATGATTTATATTATAACAAAATCATAAATTTATATTTGTTTTAGTGCCTGATCAATCAAAAATAATTGATTTTTTCTCAAAAGTGGAAGTGAATCTTGATTAAAAAAACCATACTCTGATACCTCATGAGTTGGTTTAAAATCTCCACCAATAAAAGCTCCAATATAGCAAAGATCGAGTCGCGCAGAACTGCGATCGGTTCTAGTTTTGAGCATTTCATCAGCACTTACCACTAATCCAGATTCTTCAAAAATTTCTCGTTCTATGCCTTCTCTTGGGTGCTCGCCTGCCTTCATATAACCACCGGGCAAACTCCATGAGTGTGCACGATAAACATGTTTAAATAAAAGAATCTCTTTTTTATCATTAAAAATAATTCCTGTAACTCCGACCAAAAACTGATCCTGAAGCAAGCGCATCACAAACAATTGAATGTTTTTTGGCAAATGAAATAATTTCCACAACTTAGACAAAATTAGCTTCATAAAGATTTTTGATCAAAACTTGAAGGATCATTTTCAGTTTTCAAACCAACATTTTCTAATTCAAGCTGATGCACTCTTTTAGTTAGCTCAGCCACTTCTTTTCTCTCTATCCCAATTTTTTTATGTTGCTTACGAATTAGCATGTAGGTAGAAATCGAATTTATAAAGCTAATAGAATATGCCAGTGAAACACCCACTAATATCGATCCGATTATAACGTAGTAAATTGGCAAATTTGGAAAAGTGTAGTCTAAAAAATTAAGAGAGACTACGGCGGTATTTTGCATCGATAAAAATGTAATACCCGCCCCTACAATTAATAGAAAAATTAATGAAAGCATAATGATCTCCAAAATTTATCTATCTACGCAAAACTCTTCCCAAAAAAATTACAACTGCTGCTCCAATTGATGAAACAATGACACTATAAAGATTGAAGCCAGTAACTCCTGGTTGACCAATAAAGTTCATAATAAATCCACCAACGAATGAGCCAATTATTCCCAAAATTATATCTTCAATCGTGCCATGATCGCTCTTCATGAAAATACCTGCTAACCATCCTGCTATAGCTCCTAATAAAATCCAAAGTAATATGTTCATATTATTTTCTTTCTTTAATTAATTTTTTACTGTGTTAATTTATTCTGTTTGTGATTCTCCTGAAAACATTCTTACCAATGAAACAATACCCCAAACAAAAATTGGGTAAACGATGAGTGCGACCAATGTTGATGGCTCAATAATTGAATTTGTTTCAATACCTTCTGCCACTGCTCTGCGGAAAATTCCTTCAAAAGGCAAGATGAATATCCTGCTCAAATTATAAATAAACTGAACAAATGAACTTATTTGACTTGCGCCAGTCAACTTCAGAATAAATCTAAAAGTTAAAAGTACTTCCAATGCACCAAATGCAAAATATAATATTTGTTCAATCTGTTGAGACTTTGATACGTTAGTTTTAGTTGTACTTTTTATCGAACTTTGTGCAACTGGCCTATTATTAAGTTCCTTTGTTGTTATTGTTTCTCTTGTGACTTCTGACATAATTTTTCTTTCTAATTTATAATTTTATAATATAATTTCGGTCGTACTTAGTTCTTCGAGTTTTAAAATTAATTCTTCTTTTGAATATGTTGAAGTATTTATTTGTTTTGTATTAAAAGTTCTTAAACCCTCAATTATTCTTCTTGCATAAACCGCTTCGTTTGTTCTTAAGTTTCTAATTTTAATTTGATTTTCTTCAAAAGTTTTTGAAATAAAAACCAGCTGTGAAAAAAATAATGTGGTATTTATAAGCACATTAGAAATATTTTTAATATCCACACTATGAACTTGAGATGATAAAAATTCCCTGATTACGATAGTAACTCTTTCCTCTTCTATTACTAAGGTATTAGGAAAGAAATCTACGGGAAATGCGTGTGATGAAATACTAACAAGAATTCTATTTGATTTTTGGATTAAATTCTCAACAATAATATCGTCTTTTATCTGTTTTTCAGCAATTTGAGTTTCAATTTTTTGTGTATCGGATGTAATTATTTACCTTAATAAGTGACTAACTTGTGAAATTTTAGTTAGTTTCATAATACCTGAAATTAAATATATTGTATAGTAGTAATATATAGGATAAATTTTGAGTGACAACAAAAAAATAAGCAGATCTAACAAAGAAAAACGTAGTGGTAAAAACAAAAAATTAATACTATTTCCTCTCAATAAAAATGCTACAATAATTTCTATTCTTTTATAAAGAGTGTGGCGAGAGATTTGGCTCTATGACCCACCAGCAACCTCAGTATTTATATACAAAAAGGTGCTTCAACCAAAATAGATGAAAGGTAATATGAAAAATTCCCAATTAATTGCTGAGTCTGTTACCTATCTACACGTAGATAAAATTTGCGACCAAATTTCAGATTTATTGTTAGATAAATATTTAAAGCAGGATCCATATTCTAGAGTGGCAATTGAAACAGCCGGCGGTCATGGATATCTTGCTCATTTTGGCGAAGTTACCTCAAAAGGAAAAGTTGATCATATGGCTGTGACCAAAGAATACTACAAAAAAATTACTGGCCAAGATATTAATGTTGTATCTCATATAGTTGCTCAATCACCAGAAATAGCTCAAGGTGTTGATATTGGCGGGGCTGGTGATCAGGGAATTATGGTTGGATATGCTTGTAATGAAAATAAGGCTTACATGCCTCAAGAAATGTTTTTAGCTAGAAAATTATTACAAGGATTTGATGTCGATGGCAAATCTCAGGTCACATTGGAAAATGGAAAGTTAGCATCAGTTGTTTTGTCTGTTCAAGGACAATCACAAGCTCAACTTAAAAATCATGTAGCGAAGTGCGGACTTAAAATTGATCAAGAAAAAATATTTGCCAATTATACCGGCGCCTTTGAAGTTGGGGGCTTTACTGCAGATAGTGGCTGCACCGGACGAAAGATTGTAGTTGATGCTTATGGTCCAAGAGTCCCAGTGGGTGGTGGTGCTTTTTCTGGCAAAGATGCTACTAAAGTTGATCGAAGCGCCGCGTACATGGCTAGATGGGTGGCCATGCAGCTACTTAAAAAATCAGGTGCTCAAGAAGTTCTAGTAAAAATTGGCTATGTAATCGGCAAAGCTGAACCACTTATAAAAATAGCACTCATTGATGGTGTTCAAACAAGTTTTGATTATGACTGTCGACCGGCAGCAATCATTGAGCAATTTGGATTAAGAAGACCAATTTATTTGGACCTAGCTAAGAATGGACATTTTGGTCGGGTGGATATTAATGAATGGGAAAAATTAAAGTAGTCGCCGAAATGTTTGCAATTAATTTGCAGTTGAGTGGTAAGTTTTATTTGGTACAAAAAGTTGATTCTAAACTTTTAAATTAATCGTCTCAGCTCACCTTTACGCTTAACAATATTTTTATAATCCCACTGTATTTTCTCTGACTTATCAAGCCATCTTATAATGCTTGCTTCATTTATTTGATCTTTATCTGTATAAGATGATGAAGCATCTTTAAATTTTCCAGTACCTAGGTCTAGATCTTTCTCATCAAAATCAGCTCCGCTCCAAAACATTAATTTGACACACGCCTTAAGTTTGCTGTAACCAACAATTGGATTGCCATCTATGAACCAAACTGGATGTGCGTGCCAAATTTTGCTTTCAGTAAAATGAAGATTCTTATCAATAATCTTCATTAAAATTTCACAGATTACTCTGTCTGATGCTTGTTGAGAAGCGTTGTATGATTTTATGTCTTTGTGCATAAATTTATTATACCAAAAGTACGTTAGATTATTTTTATAATTAATCAAAGAAAATCATAATCTTACTATATTTTGAGGATTACCGCCTAAAAATGCTTTAATATTATCAACAACAGTGTCAAAAGATTTTATCTCAGCATCAATTGTATTAAAAGCGTTGTGAGGTGTGGCAATAATTCGTGGATGAGTAAGATAAGGATCATCTTTAGAAATTGGTTGCATTATTTCTGTTTCTATACCAAAACCATAAATCTTACCTGTGCCAAGACCTTCTAAAATTGCTTGTTTATTTGTCATTTCTGGACGCGCTGGATTAATAATGATTACACCTTCTTTCATCAAATCGACCTGATGTTTATCAATTATATTATTGGTTTCAGAAGTGTAAGGAACACAGACAACAATTACATCACTATTTTTAAGTAAAGTTGGTAAATCTACTAATTGGATTCCCTCCACTTGATTACCACTTTTATTAGTTCCCAAAACTTTCATATCAAAACCGTGAGCGATGCGAGCCACTTTTTTACCTATATCTCCCAAACCAATAATTCCGATTGTTTTACCATAGACTTCGATACCTCTATAATCACCAAACTTATAAGCACCTTTACTAATAGCGTCTCTATTAAATTCGGTTATACGTTTAGACAAATCTAAAATCATTCCCCAAGTATGTTCTGCAACTGATTCGCTATTTGCACCTTTGATGTTGCTAATTGGAATATTTAATTCTTGAGCAGACTTAAGATCCACCCAATCCATCCCTACTGTTAGAGTAGAAATATATTTTAAATTTTTAAGACCAAAAAGAAGATCTCTTGAAATTTCTTGAACACCAGAAGTTCCAGCAACCAAAATTTCTGTGTCAGCTGCATTTGCGATTACTTCATATGCAGACCACTTTTGAGCATCAATAATTTTGAAGTCACCAAGTTTTTTAAATTCTTCAAACTGTTTTTCAGTAGGTCTAGCAGTTGATGTAATTAAATTAATTTTCATAACTTCCTACCCCTCAACCTCAACTTGAAAACCACCATAAGCCATTCTTTTCATATCAACTGGCATTTGCATATCTGAAAATTCTTTCATTTGTTCGCTCATTTCTGCCATCACCTTAGCATTAACCTCATCACGATGTTCTTTAGATTTAAAAATTATAAAAGAAAACCAGACAGTCTCTCCCTCAGTTGCTTCTGCCATTTCAGTAAAATCACGAGATTTTTCGTCACCCATTTCTTGTGGCTTTAAATCATTGCCTTGGCATTCATAATAACCAAGAGCACCATTCTTCATCCATGAATCTCTGCCACCTTCAGCCATTTTTTTATAATCTTCAGTTTTATCCTTTGGAACAACGAGTATGAACCCATCAACATATTTAGACATAATATTTTCCTCCTAAAAATAATTTCTACTCTTGATATTGTTTCATTATTTGATCGATTTGCTCTTGATTCATTTCTGGCTCATCATCTTTGCTTTTGTCACCACTAACTGGTGGTTTTTGCATGAAAGCACTCATATCTGTGAATTTAACATCTGCTGGAGGCGTAAACATTGCGTCATCAACTGATTCAGTCGTGCATGTTACAGTATAACCAAGATTTTTGTAATCTTCCCATGCTGACTCTTTTGAAAAGTCAGGAGTCTTTGTTGATACTGAAGGTTCTAGTTTCTGATCATCTTGATCTTCAGTTGGCTCTACTACTGCAAATTTCACACCTTCTTTTTTTGTATCGTTCCAAGTGTACATAAACTCACTGTCAGTTAAAAACGAGCCACTTGCCTCAGGATTTTTTTCATCTAATGTATCGACGCGAACTTTTTCGCCATTCATATAATATTGGCTAGTTTGTTGATTTTGTGTGTTGGTCATTTCACACTTAATTGATTTTCCAGATTCCATAGCTTCGCCAATTTTTTGCCACTCAGAAACAGATTCCTTAGTCGTTTGACCGTCTTCAATTGTCGCAGTAGTATTTGGTGTTTTTTTCAAACATCCACTAAATAAAAACACACTGCCAATTAGTACAACTGCATGAAATTTTTTCATATTAGTCCTTCATAGCTTACTAAGTAAGTTGAGTATATCACAAGCTCTATCTCACTTATTTATAACCAAATGCTTCAAAAAGAGATCATTCTATTTGTTTGGAATATGAAACTAGGTTAAACTATGCTTAGTTATGAACCAAGGCAAACAAAAAAGTAACAGTAGATTCTTAATAATTCAAGTTGTTCCGAAACAATCTGACATAAATGAAATAGAAAAGGACCAGCTTGAAACAGAGCAGCTTATATCTACCTTTGGAGGTGTGGTTATCAAAAAAATGATCCAGCAAAAGGATCATCCTGATCCAAATTTTTACATTGGTGCTGGCAAAATGGAGGAACTCAAACAATGGTGTCTTGCTGAAAAAATTGATGTAGTCGTGGTTAATGGTTTAGTAAAAAGTAGTCAACTTTTTAGAATTGAAAAAGAATTATGGGAAGTTTCCACCAAAATTATGGTTTGGGATAGGATTGATCTAATTCTTAATATTTTTGAGCAACATGCAACCACCGTTGAATCAAAGCTTCAAATAAAACTTGCTCGCGCAACCCATATGGGACCAAGAATTTATGGTCTTGGGGTTACTGAACTGTCTCGACAAGGTGGAGGTGTTGGAACTCGTGGAAAAGGAGAAACAAACATTGAGTTTGAACGCAGACAAATAAAAGTATCTCAACAAAAAATCAATAAAGAGCTAAAAAAATTAATCAAACAAAAACAGAAAAGGCTTCAAAAAAGAAGTGACCTTGGAATTGGACCGGTCGCTTTGGTTGGTTACACTAGTGCAGGAAAAACCACTCTCTTCAATGCTTTAACAAATAAAGAAAAAGAGATTAATAAGGGACTATTTACTACGCTTGATACTGTTGTCGGCAAACTAAAATCTGTAAAGTTTGAGCAACCAATTCTGATTTCTGACACAATTGGCTTTATTAGTAACCTGCCTCCTGTTTTAATCGATTCTTTCAAATCCACTTTACTTGAATCGCTTGAAGCAAAACTTTTGCTACATGTTGTCGATGCTAGTGACCCCAGCGTTTTAGATAAAGTAATTGTTGTTCAAAATATATTAAAAAATTTAAAAGCTACTCAACCAGTGATTTTGGTATTAAATAAAGTTGATCTCTTAATTCCAGATCAACTTGAAATGATAAAACAAAAACTTAGTGGCTATTTATTTGAATCTGATACTAAAGAAAACCTAAAATCTATTATCTCAATTTCTGCAAACTCTGGATTTAATCTAGAAACACTTAAAAAAGAAATTGAGCAATTTTTTGAAAAATAAACTAAATCACACCAATAAAAAGTAAGGTCAAAACTACAGCGGTGATAGCTGCAAAAATCCCCATGGTTTTAACAAATAAATTTACTGCTTCTTTTTTCTTTCCATCAATAAAAAGCAATAAAGGTTGATAAAAAAAGAGAAACGCCATTATCGCAACTGAAAGGGTTAAAACAAATAGAACTGTAATTGGAGCAAAAAAGGTATCTGGCTTGTTTCTCAAAGGTTGGGTCACGAATGTCATCACTGAAACAACCAAGAAAATGTATACTGAAGCGCCTAGCGCGTTGAGGAATGGATTTTTTGACATGCGTTTATTATATCAGTTTGAATTGAGCTAATAAACGCATTCATAAATACAAGCTTGAAAGCTTATAAAGGATTTATATTTTAAAACCCAATAAACGAGCTATAAATACTATTACTGCGATAACCAACAGTGCGTGTATTAGACCGCCACCAATTTTTAACGAAAATCCACCTATCCAAGAAATAATCAAAATTATGATGATGATGTCAATTAATCCCATATTTTTTTCACTTCCTTTTTTGATTGTTTAGCAACTGAGGCTGTTTGTTTTAATTTTGTTTTCCCGTCATCAGCTTGATCTTTAGCTGATTTCATATACTCAGAAGCCTTTGCTTTGACTTGATTGACAATCTCTTTGGCTTTAGCTCTATTTTTATTATTTCTCATCGCCACTATTCCTGCAGCAACAACCCCGGCGCCAACAACGGCTCCAGTCACTGCAGCGACAACAGTTTGTTTTTGATTTTTATTAGTCATAATCTTCACTTTCTTTTTATTATTTATTAATTATTCTGTAGGCGCAGGAGCTTCAACATTCACCTCAGGTGCAGGCATATTAATTTGGGTCTCTGGCAAGTTCACCTCTATTGGACCCCTATTTTGAAACGCTGGAATCCCATAAAATATCAGCACTCCCAAGAAAACTATGAATATGATAATTCCTATTAGGAATCCCATGCCTCCAGAATCTTTCTGTGGGGTTGGATTGTTTATAATTGTTGGCATTCAATTTACCTTCCTTATATATTTACTTCTAAAGAAAGCATATGCCAATCAATCGATTACTTCAGTGATTTAACAGTGAATAAATTTGTGAGGGAGATTACTAGCTAACTGTTAACTAGAGTTTTTTAACGCTAACTAGTTCTTGTTCAAGTTTTTCAATATTACTAAAAATCATGGCGCGTTCAACAAATTCAACCAGATTGTTTTGAGCCAGTTTACCCATTTCAATACTGACGGTCTCTCTAGCAACACCAACTAAAGTCGAAATATCCTGATGGGTGAAACGATGATCTACAACCACCTTAGTCCCACTTTTTTTACCAAAATATTGAGCAATATAAAGCAGGACAGAAATCACTCTTCTATATGCATCACTAAAAACTAAATGTTCTATTCTTGTTAATGATTCTTCATAACGTTTGAGTAACGCACTCATGAGTTCAAAAATTAAATCTGGCTTATCTTTTATAAATTCCAAAACTTGATCCCTTGGTGCTCTACCAATTTCAACTGGGGTGAGTGCTTCATAAAAATATTCATTTGGCGTATCGTTAAATGCCCAAACCATAGGAAAGTAGGAAATCGGTTGTAAAATATGTAACGTTAGTTCTTCACCAGTTCTAGAAATAATGTATTGACGAACATAACCTTTGGTAAGAAAAAAAATTCCCTGAGGATCATCATCTGCTCGTATCAACATTTCTCCTTATTTATACTTTCGTAATTGAAACTGAGAGAAAAAATCTTCAAAAACTTTGGTCTTACTTTTAATCATTGTGATCAATTATAATCTATTGGGTATCTAGTTTGTGGTTAGTTGCCACTTTTTTCATTACAGACTGGTAATAGCTGATTGAATACAGTAGCTTCAGTTGGTGATGACGATAAACAAGAAAAAGTACAAAGGTGCTCCTAAAGACTAATTAATTTTGTGAATTTTTCTTATGCCCATATGGGTCATAAAAATAAGAATTAAAACAACAACATAAAATTGATAATTCCAAGGGTCTGAAAACATTTTCATCATTGGAGTTGATTGACCAAAAATAATATGAAAGATAACAGCTATCGGCAAGTTGAACCAAAGCCATGAAACAACGGGAATTTTGAGATTAAATTTTGATGCAAGCCAAATTAAAATAGGTGAAAGAATTGCAATTCCCACATAAGAAATTACTATGTCAAAAATTGCAAATTGTCCAATTTTAAATTGTCGTAAATATTCTATAGACATCATTAAATTGATGATACGCCTATTTAAAAAAAATCTATATAGAAGATGATTTTTTGTCTAGGATCACGCTCCATCATTTGTAAAATTAGGTATACTCCTCACCTTTTCCATAAAAGACGAGTACAATTAAATATGTAAGGAAAAATCTTTTATGTCAGTAAAAAAATTAATTTCTGTAGAAGAAGCTAAACAGACTGGAGAAAAACTAGGAATTACTTGGGATAAATTTGACGTAGATCAATATAAGATGGGTATGGAAGTAGAAATGGAACATGGAAGTGTTAATCCTTCTACTGATGTAAGCCATGATGACTTGACAGTAACTGGTAAAATTGCACTCGCTCATCTTAATGAGTTTCCCGATTATTACACGCGTTTGATGAAAATGGAAAAAGAAGCTGAAGCATCTTGATTACCTTATGAATATTCTAATCACAGGAGCAGGCTCTGGAATTGGTTACGCTACAACTCTCAAACTAGCAAAACGCAACCACCACGTATTTGCATTAATCCATTCAAAAACAGATTTAGACAAATTTAAATCTTTAACAAATATTACACCACTAGTTGGCGACATTACTTTAGAAACTGATCGTAAAAAATTTGAAAACTTAGAAATTGACGTGCTAATAAATAACGCAGGAATAGGCAGATCAGGACCAATTTCTTATGTGCCAATGAATGAAATTAAAAATAATTTTGAGGTAAATGTTTTTGGGACATTAGCGATGATCCAACTTTTTACACCAAAATTTATTAAAAAAAATAAAGGGAGAATCATTAATATAAGTTCTGTGGCTGGTAAAATCGCAATCCCATATCTAGGCATTTATAATGCAACAAAATTTGCTCTCGAAGCTGCTTCTGATAGTCTTAGACAAGAACTTCGTCCTTATGGAATTTTTGTAAGTATAATTGAACCAGGACCTTTCGCCACAGGATTTAATGAAGAAATGGTTGAGAGCAAAAACCATTGGCTACCAAAAAGTGCTATCCCCAAAAACGAAATTTTAAGGATGCAAAAACATCATCAATCACTTTTACAAAACCAATATAAAACAGATTCTGTTGTAAACGCGATCGTAGATGCAGTAGAAAATAAAAATCCCAAAATTAGATATGTTGCCCCAAACAAATATTGGTATTTAGTTCAAATAGCTACCATATTGCCAGATAAAATAAGAGACTTCGTGTTGCGAAAAATATAGAGCTAATTACAATTTTGGGGAATATCCTACTAATTTGAATAAATTTCCCAATTCCTTACAACTTTACAGTTTTCAATCTCAAGGCATTTAAAACCACACTGACACTTGAAAAGGCCATAGCCGCTCCCGCAATCCCTGGGTTAAGCAAAATTCCAAAGAAAGGGTACAACAAACCGGCTGCTATTGGTATACCTACGACATTGTAGAAAAAGGCCCAAAATAAATTTTGTTTGATAGTTCTCATAGTTGCCCTGGCAAGCTTGATTGCTTTAGGCAGTTTAGAAATCTGACCACCCAATAAAGTAATCCCAGCTGATTCAATGGCGACATCAGTACCTGTTCCCATAGCTACTCCAACATCAGCGGTGGTTAAAGCTGGTGCATCGTTAATGCCATCGCCCACCATCGCAACTCGATAACCTTCTTTCTGAAGTTTTTTAATTTCATTGACTTTGTCTACAGGTAGAACTTCGGCAAGAACTCGATCAATCCCAACTTGGTTAGCGATATATTGAGCAGTTTTTTGGTTATCTCCAGTTAACATAGCAACTTTAATACCTTGACTATGAAGATCAGCGACTACTTGTTTAGCATCAGCTTTAACAGTGTCAGCAATGCTGATGTAGGCGATAATATTTTGCTTAGTCATTAGTACCACCGGTGTTTTTCCCTGCAAACTAAAGCCATCAATGACTTCTTGATCAACTTTTAAATTTAAATCTTTTACTAGTTTTAAATTTCCAGCCAAGTATTCTTTGCCATCGATACTACCTCGCAAACCTTTACCTTCAATCGCTGCAAAATCCTTAACTTTATTTAAAGTCAGATTCAATTCTTGCGCCCTTTTAACAATAGCTTCCGCTAACGGGTGTTCTGATAAAGCTTCTAGTGAAGCTAATAATTGAAGGACTTCTTTTTCAGACTCATCCCCTACGGTCTTAATGTCGATCAATTCTGGTTGGCCTTTGGTGATCGTCCCAGTTTTATCCATCACCACGAAATTGACTCCGTTAAACTTTTCCAAACTTTCCGCATTTTTAATGAGAATACCATTCTGTGCTGCCTTACCAACTCCAACGATAACGGCAGTAGGTGTAGCTAAGCCCATCGCACATGGACAAGCAATAACTAGGACACCTACAAAACTAAGCAAACCTAAAGTTACAGCTTGAGAAAGCGGCATAAATTGAGAACCAATTAATATCCAAGCTATTAACACAAGTACGGCAAAGACTAGAACAACAGGCACGAACACTGCAGAAACTTGGTCAGCTAGTTTTTCTATAGGAGCTTTAGAACCTTGAGCCTCCTCAACCATTTTGATAATTTGGGACAAAACAGTCCCACCACCAACCTTAGTGGCTTTAACTTGTAAGGATCCTTGTTTATTAATTGTTGAACCAATCACGATGTCGCCAATTTTCTTATCAACTGGAATTGATTCACCGGTAATCATCGATTCATCAATCGAAGTTGTCCCTTGAGTAATTTCGCCATCAACTGGAATTTTTTGACCAGGCTTAACGATTAATATATCACCAATAATAACTTGCTCTATTGGAATTTTTATTTCTTTACCATGACGTATCACAGTAGCATCTTTGGCTTGTAATCCAATTAGCTTCTGAATTGCTTCTCCAGTTTTTAACTTTGAACCAGCCTCTAAGTATTTGCCAAAAACAATAAAACCAATCACAACAATGGTTACATCAAAGTAGGTGTACTCACTCGCCTGCAATAACTGTCCAACCGGTGGAACTAAAAAGACTAGTGAACTATAAATGTAGGCTGTCAGCGTACCTATGCCGACCAATGTATCCATGTTAGCTACTCTGTAGACAGCAAATCTTTTAACAGCATTGAGAAAAGGTCTGCCAATCCAGAATAAAACTACTGTAGCTAAAAGAAAACTAATTGTGTTAAACAAGGCCATTGGCAATGGCAATCGTGGCAGCCAACTAAATACTTGTGATCCGAGTTCCCACATCATTAATACGAAAACCAAAAACGTAATAGGCACAACAAATTCAACTTTTCTTCTTAACTTTTCTAGTTCTTTTAATTTTTCATCTTTGGACTGATTGAGACCTAAGTGCTCACTATGATCCATACCTGCCGGCATATTGGACATGTCATGAGCTGGCTGTTGCTCAGTTTTTTCATGATTGCCAGAGCGATCAACAAAACTATAGCCAAGCTTACCAATCTCTTCATTCATATGGTCTATATTCACTTTGGCAGGATCATATTCTAATGAAGCCTTTTCAGAAACTATGTTAATCGTACAAGCTTCCACCCCAGGCAATTTGTTAATTTTTTTCGTAATGATTGAGCTACAACTCGCACAATGCATGCCTTTTACTGTTACAGTTTTTTTCATATGTCCGTCACGCAGTTTGATCATTTCTGTTTTAATGGTTAGTATATTTTTCTGGATTGGTTTTAAATGTTTTTAGACAGCCGCTTGCACAAAAAAAATAATCTTCACCCTGATGGCTATAGGTAAAACTTGCAGTCTTTGGAGAAACTCTCATTTGACAGACTGGATCGTGGACAACTGGCACAAGGTCTTTCATTTTTAGGGTTAAGTCATCAGCCACTTCAGTGCCTTTGTACTGATCAATTAATACCTCTCTCAATAGATCATTGGCCTGAAGGATTTTTTCGTTATTCAGTGAATAATAAACTTGCTTGCCGTCTCTTCTAGTTTTGACGACTTGTGCATCACGCAAGATCATCAAATGTTGACTAATATTAGCTTGGGGGAGATCGAGCATGGTATGAATGTCACTTACTGGAAGTTCTTGGTCTCGAAGTAATTGAATAATTTCCAAACGACGCGGATGTGCTAAAGATTGTAGAAGGTCAGCTTGTAACTCAAAGATTTGTGTATACATATTCTAATTTTAGAATATGTTAGAAGGGTTGTCAAGACTACTTTTAAATAATTTATTATTCCAATTCTGCTAATAACTCATCTAAATCGAGTGGCTGACTCACCATTTCTATTTGACCATCAATTTTTTTCCACTCATTTTCAGGTCTATCTGTATACAACTCAATGCCAATTTTGTCAGGATCTTCAAGGTAAATTGCTTCTGAAACCCCATGATCAGAGGCTCCGTTGATTGGATAATTGGCGTCGAGTAAATTTTTGAATGCTTTGGCCAGTTCTTTTCTTGTCGGAAACAAAATAGCAAAATGATATAAACCTGAGTGTCCTTCAGGTGGCGGGGTAACTCCCTTGCCTGCCCATGTATTTAGACCGATATGATGGTGATAACCACCTGCGGACAGAAAAACTGCTTGGCTACCAAATTGAGCTGTTACTTCAAATCCTAAAATATCACGATAAAAAGCTAATGATCGATCGAGATCAGCAACAGTCAAATGTACATGGCCTATCTTTACTTGAGGATTAATTTTCATAATTTAATTATATCAAGGTTTGATCATCTGCCACGGGGTTAAAAAAATTAATTACCAAATCTGCTCAATAAAATAATAGAGGTTACCGCGAGTACTAATCCTAGAATTTCTTGTGGTCTTAGTGTTTCTTTAAAATAAAAAATACCTACTAAAGCAAAAATCACTGCTGTGGCAACACCATAAACTGAACCAACCACTGAAAATTTCGTATTTTTATAAATAAAAAACCACACGGCTCCTGTTAATGCATACACAATCAGACCTATCGCGAGATATGTATAATTTGTGTTTTTTAATTGACCTGCCCTTTTTAAAAATGTGTCACCAAATGCAGTAACAATAGTCAGCAAATAAATAGAGATAACTGAAATTAAGTTCATAATTAAAATATTTTTAACTAATTTATTCTTCTCTGTTCTATCTGTTTATCAAAAGATAAAAGATAAAAGTAAAGCTACTGCAAAAATACCCATAATACCAAATGCAATCCAAAGACCAAGTTTTGAATAAATATCATTTTTGTGTTCACCCATAATTTCTTCTCTACTTGAAATACGAGCAATAAGATAAATAAGTGGAACAGCTGCAATCCCGTTGAAAACTGCAGTCAGTATCAGAGCTTTTATTGGATCAAATCCAATAAAATTAAAAAACAATCCAATTAACGTACCTAGTATGATAATGAAGTAAAATCCACGAGCAGCTTTAAATTTGCGAAATAACCCTTCGCGCCAACCAAAAGCTTCCGAGACAGCATAAGATGAAGATCCTGCCAAAACAGGTATGCTTTGTAGTCCAATTCCAATGACTCCAATTGAGAAAATTACCTTTGCCAAAAAGCCAGCGTTTGGAAAACTTTGTACCAAAGGTTCAAGAGCACGAGCTGCGTCAGCGGCACTGGTAATATTTGTCACCCCAGCATGATTTAAAACTACAGCGCCAACCACGATGATAAACCAAGCCATAACATTGGAAAAAAGCATTCCAAAGGCACTATCAATTCTAAGATCTCTCAAATACGAAACACTTAATCTTGGAATTCCCCCTTTTTCAGCTAAGCGATGTTTCATGATTTCATCTTCTACAACATTACTTGTTTCCCAAAAAAATAAGTACGGCGAGATGGTTGTTCCAAAAATGGCAACAATGATTAGCAAAAATTCTTTACTAAATTCAAATTGAGGAATAAAAGTTGCTTTAATTACTTGCATCCACGGAACATTCACTAAAAAAGCAGTAATCATATATGCGAATAGAGCCATAGATAACCATTTGAGAACTTGTATGTATTTTTTATATGGAATAAGAACTTCCATAAGCAAGATTATGAGTGCAAAAAATATAGCCAGAACGACAAATGGCACGTTAGGAAATAACAAACGTGCGCTCGCAGCCATAGCTCCAATATCTGAACCAATATTTAAAGTGTTCGCAAACACTACAAGAGCTACCACTGGATAGAGTACTTTTTTTGGATAATGGTCACGAATTATTGCAGCCAAACCTTTCCCGGTTACGGCTCCAACTCTAACACAGGCATCTTGAACGGCAGTCATCAGTGGATAGGTAAAAAGCATCGTCCAAGGCATGAGGAAACCAAACTGCGCTCCTGCCTGCGAATACGTTGCTATACCAGAAGGATCGTCGTCAGCTGCACCTGTAACTATGCCGGGACCCAAAATACGAATAAAATGATTAAGCTTGCGCTTGATCTTTTTAATAAAAGATTCCATAGGAGTAATAATACAAAGAAACAAGAGCTAGCACAAGCTTGAGGGCAAGACTATGCAAATTTTGTAAATAAAACAAAGCATTATACGAATATATTAGAATTTCTTACCAGTGATATGTTCAGTAAGATGCTGCATTGAATCGGTTGCTTCTTCTAATCTAACAATATCATGCATAACTACACCAAATTTCTCCTTAATTTCAGTAACAAGTTCTTGAACTTTTGCAAGATCTCTTTGCTCATAATCAACACTCATTTGAGCAAGCTCAAGTTGTTTTGCACTAGGAGACTCTTGTCTAGGATACAGGTAGGCCTTGGCTCTATCGTAAACTTTCCAGGCTTCTTCAGCTGCTTTAGCTGCAGCATCTTGATTCTCATTTACCATATATTTACATCTCCTTTATTTTAACTACAAAAAAACCGACTTATGTCAGCTACTTAATTAATACTATTTACTCTTAGTAAATGACTCATACTATGATATTACACTCAAAAATAATTATAATCAAAAGTAAGTTTGTTCATTGAAATATTTTATCAAGTTGAAAAAAGGTTGATACAAAATGGAAAAAAATCAATTTATCCAAGTAATTTAGAGAGTGCATCATTCACATTAATTAAGGTTCTTTTTTGATATTCAGAAGCTCTTGTACCTAATTCTAGAATTACATCCTTAATTCTAATCAGGGTTCTTATTGGATTTATGCCATACTTCTTTGCATGTTGAAAAATATTAGCAATTTGGCCAAATGAATCCAACATAATCCCATCTTTCTGGTTAGAAACAAAAACTTTAGCTAATGCATCTATATCACCATTAGTTACTCCATTTAATCTAAAATCAACGCCACTTCTCGGCTGAGATGGACCGTAATTCATGTATAAATTTTCGTAATATTGAGAATTACTATCTCCACCACTCAGTATTTCCATTTTCCCTTCCAGATAGGCTTCCGTTGTAGTGACTGCTACCAGCATAAGTGTTGATGAATTTATGATTTCTCTTCTAGCAGTTTCATTTCTTAGTATGTATGAAAGACCTTCTCTGATGCTCAATCCAAACTGGCCATTTCCTCTAACTATTAAATTTTTTACTAAACTCAATATGATATTAAGGTTCATTATATTAATCATGTAAGCTTGATCATTATAGAATCCTTTTGCAATTTCATGAGATAAATCATTAAGCTCTCTATCTAATTCCTCAATAGATGGTAAATCCTGCTCAGATGAAGCCGTTTGTTTACCTGGGCTTTCATCACCTTCATTTTTTTCCAAAGGTTGAATTTTATTGCTAAGTATAAGACTATTAATTCTTGCAATTTGTGTTCTATAGAATTTACCTAATATTGAATGAGGTCCAGAATAATTGGCTAAATCTTGATATTTTTTTAATTGATTCTCCAGCGCGTCATATTGTTCTTCATTAATTCCACTTCCTGTGTGGAAGTCATCAGATTCAATTTGCATATAAAATTCCTTAAATAAATTCTAACACAGCAGCATCGTTAATCTTTGATTCCATATCAAAAAGAATAATTAATTAGAGTCCCTGGCAAACCTTTCCTATATGGATAAGTGAACTTGCAATACTAGAAGCATTGATTTATATAATTATTTAATATTTCTTCCAGTAAGGATTAAGGTATCTGATGAGTCACTGTGAACTCCACCACTGTTTACATTTTTATCACCAATATTTGGTCCATTTTTAATGATATGCACTAGTGCCATGCCATGTCCTCGACCTAGTCCATACTCATCTTTTAACCAAGTAAGAATTTCCCCAGCCTTTGTGTTTTTGTCGAAACCTTTGGCTTTTGCCAAATCAATAAACTGTTGTGGAGTTTTTCCAGTTTTTTCCTCAATGTTATCTAAATATGCTTGAAATGACATTATATTTAATTATATCTAAAAGAGAAAAATTATCTACTCAATCAAAAGAATAGTGTGCTTTTTGAAATAAGCTGACAAAATTTTCAACTTCTTTTTTAAGATCTTCACCCTTAAATGATCGGTCAATAAATTCAGCAATTTTTTTCATCTCATTTTCTTTCATACCTCTTCGAGTTATTTCTTGAGTTCCCAAACGAATAAAAATACCCTTATCAAACAAATTATCAAAATTAACTGCAATATTATTATTGAATAATTGATCGTAAAGTTTTTTATAATCACCTATTTCTTGTGTTAATAAATGTGCTTGATGATTTTCTGAATAACGGCCAGTGTTTGCTTTTCTAACTGAGTAACCCTTATCAACCAATGCTTCTGCTAAGGCGTTGGAGTTTGCAATAATTTGTTTTGCATATTCTTGGCCAAACTCTTTCATTTCTAGAATTGTGGTTGCCAGTGCAATTAAATGATGTGTGATTGGCGAAGAAAATAAACAACTTTTAATAATATTATTTGCCTTAGTTCCCAGCTCAAGATCTCTAAAAGCTATCATACCCTTGTGAGGACCAGGTAATGTTTTATGAGTATTTGCACAAATAACATCAGCTCCCTCTAAAAATGGATTTTGAAATGTTTGTCCCATGATCAACCCCATTGTGTGACTTGCATCATAAATAATTATTGCATCGCTTCCCAAAGCCTCTCTTATTTCACGTAAATTGTGAGGATTTAAATAGTATGAGACATCCATATAAAATGCAGTAGCTCCCGATTCTTTAAATTTCTTTGCAAGTTTTTCGACATCAAATGAAAGTGTATTAAAATTGTACTCTGCAAAAACATGCTTTCTACCAACTCTTTCTATTATTCCTTTTGTAGCAAAATGTCCGCCGTGATCATGATGGACTGTCATTACAACATCGCCAGGCTCAGTTGTGGACAAAATTGCACACATCATGGCATGAACGCCAGAAAGGCAACTTAAATTTACTACACTTGCACCCAACATTTCTTTGGAGGCTTCTACGGCGGCCTCAATTAAAGAAGCAATCCCTGGAAAACCCAAAGCCGTGAAAGGACCTAAATCTACTTTAGAATCTTCACCTGCGCCCAAAAAATATCTGTCTGCAATTTTTGAACTCATAAATGCCCTTGCTGTTTCTGACATTAATGGCTCGTTTGCGGTTAAATGCAAAAATTCTTCATTTCTTTTTTCTTCCAGTTTGATTTGAGAATAATATTGATTGATGTTCATAGGAGTTGATTATAGCAAAATATTAAAAGTAGTAGTCCACTATGCTAAAATCCAGTTATGAATTTAAAAAATGAAAGTTATACAATCTTGATGGGAACAAAGAATTTTACTGAAAAATATTATAAAGATGCTATTAAAGAATTTACAAATCACGTAACAATAATTGCTTATGACGATTTATGATTTTAATTTAGATCTCAATTCAATGATGAGTGGATTCAATCTTCCTGCTACATCAGAATCATGAACTCCACTAGGAAGCGTTTGATGAGATTCAGCTAGTAATGTTTGCATTTGATTATTAAAAACCATAATAATTTCAGGATGATTCTCAACAATTAATACAGCTAATTTTTTAATTAGATCCCATGGCATAGTTGGTTCCACACTTCTTCTTGCTTCCATCAAAGTTTCAGCAATTGATGAGATATCTACTTCTTGAGCATTGCTTTCATATTCTGCAACTTCAGAAGTTTGTTCTGTGAGTAGTGTTGATTCTTGAGATTCTGTGTCAAGAGAACTCTTATCAAATTCTTTTTCAATAGCATCTAATAACTCTGATAATGAGCCTGCGTTTAATAAATTATTAATTTTATGAGCAAATTCTGGATCAGAAGACTTATTGTCGAGTGCATTCAATACAAAAGTTGCTAGCTTATTAGCTACTTTTAATAAATCTTCATCCGAAACCTTTGAGCCATGAGATAGCAATTCAACCACTGGCATATTGGCTAGATTTATTGACCAAGAATCAATTAATTTGGACAGAATTCTAAGCATGGGAAGTACTTGCAAACGATATGCATAAGTTGCCTCATCTAATCCTGGTGCTCTATCCTTTACATAAGGCTCCCTGATAGAAACTCCTAAGTCACTTGCTAGCTTATTTATTCTCTTTATAGCAACAGCTTTTTCTTCAAATAATTTAATTTCTTCACGAGATATAAGTCTATTAATTCTTGCAATTTGTGTTCTATAGAATTTACCTAAAATTGAGTGAGGTCCAGAATATTTGACTAAATCTTGATATTTTTTTAGTTGATTTTCTAGTGTGTCATTTTTATCAGGATGAAAAGCTTTCTCCTCACTCTCTAGATTAGGAGAAGTTTGACCTATGAAGGGTTTTTCATCATCTCTTTCTTCTGGAAATAAAGAAAGCATATATTCTGTTTGTTTTATGGCATTTTGAACATTATCTTTATCTGCTGGATATGATGATTGATTTGCTAAAAGAGTTTCTAATTTTAATTGTACAGCCTGCTTTGTATATTTAAATGTGCCATCTGTAACTAAGCCTCTCTCAGGTAAATAAAAAATCCCATCTTTATAGTCTTCACTATGATCAATATTTAATTTATCATCCTTTTCATGAGATAGAGACATTTTATTCCTTTCAAAAGAAATATTTTTTAACATATTCAAGTTAATAATAAAATTATAGCAGACATTTTTATCTCAGTTCGAGTCTCGAGCAAACCTGTCCTATCGGGGTATATATATTGAAAAAAGATTTGTATATAGGAATAAATAAGATTTTAATTTAAATGCTCCCCGTCATAGAGGAAATCAGGAAGTGCTTTCTTTGATTGCTGTCATCTAAACAAGACTTTTATATCTATAATTAGAATAGTGTACATACCTATGAGGCTAGGTTTTTATTCAATATCTTCGGTTTTGACTTCCCCTGCACGTTGATAATAGACAATGATGACACCGCTTGGGGTAACCTTAGACTTTGAGAGCTTGAAAGCAGCAGGTATTGTACCTTTTTCAAACAACCGCTTTCCAGTTCCAAGAGTAATTGGAAAGATTTTGAGCCAAAGTTCGTCTACCAGATCATTTGCTAATAAAGTCTGCACAAGGTTACTACTTCCGTACACTTGTAGGTCTGGACCGATTGAATTTTTTAGTTCTTTTAACTCTTTAACATCTCTTATCACTTCCGTATTTTCCCAAGTTGGGTTTTTTAAGGTTTTGGATACAACATATTTGGCAATCCTATTTACTTGGGGCCAAGGTTCTGAATGGTCTGGCCAATATTCAGAAAAAATATCATATGTTTTGCGTCCTATGAGTAATGCAGCTGTCTCTTTCATTTGAAATTCCATTTCTTTCCCACCAACTTCATCAAAATGCGGACCCATCCACCCACCATACTTGAAGCCTTCTGCAGTATCTTCTTTGGATCCACCGGGCGCCTGCATCACACCATCGATTGTCATAAACTCTACTAGGATAATTTTTCTCATATTAAAATGAATTATAACAGGAGTTCGAGTCCTGTTTGGGATAATGAAATTCTTTTCGAGTAAAAAATGTGGCTCCCCCGCTGGGGTGTTACTCGAACTAGGAAGTGGGTGGAAAATTACTTATTATTTCAAGAATTTAGTGTAAATTACAAAATCAACATTTAAATAGTGATTTTCAAGTTCGCCAGTATTTTTAAAACCAATTTGTTCATAAAATTTGTTTGAAGACCAATCTTTTCCAGTATAAAGATATATTTTATGAGAATTCAGCTCTTTTGCATAATCTTCAACTTTTTGTATAAGTTGTTTACCGATACCCATTTTCCTAAATGATTCAGAAACAATTATTCTTTCTATGAAAGTAACGCCAACGGTAATATTTCCTCCAATAATGCCAGCAATCTCGTTATCTAGTTCTGCTTTGAAAATAAATTTGGTTGGATTCCATTCATCCCAAGAAACTTCTCTTCTATAATGTTTTAGATCCTCAGCACTCCAAGATTGAGCTTCAAAGGCTTCGACTTCTTTCTCAGTTGATTTAGTTATAATTAAATTCACAGCAAAAACCTTTATTTCTTTATAGCTTCCCTAAGTTCATCTAGATTAAGTTCTGTACGAACATCAATAAAGTTTCCATCTATTTTAGCGTCTCCATTAACCCACACTTGATTTGGTGTAAACTTGTATATTCTTCTAGGAAACTTTTTGAGAAATTCAGCAACCTGTCTTGGTTTTCTTTTTTCTCTTTTATAAACTTCTGTTATCGCAATCAACATATCTTTTGGATTTTTTAATTCTTTTGCTTCTCCTTTTAGATACACGCCAAAACCTGTGCTTGCGGGAACTGTCGAATCATAAGAAGTTATAAAAACTTTGGGATTATTTCTAACATTTATAGAATGTTGGTTATCTTTCCATGATAACCAATAGTAATTTAACTTTGAATCATATGCGCAATATACTGGTGTATTCCATGGCTCACCTTCTGGAGTAATCGATGCAATATTTATATACAGAATTTTTTTAAGTACTTTTGCTGCTTCAAGAGTAAGTTTGTTCATCTAAATATTATATCAAATAGTTTACTCTGTTCGGGTCCAAGGCTAAAGTGTCCTGTCGGGGGTGTATATGTAAAAAAAGATTGGTATATAGGCATAAATAAGCCTATAATTTTAAAGCTCCCCCAACAGGTTGTTACTCGAACTCATCAGATCTGGAAGAAAAATGTTGAGAAATTTGTTATGGGATTTTTGTTTTCAGAAAAATTTTAATATTGTTAAAAAACTAATTAGATAACAGGAATTCTTACTACATAATTATTACAAAAGTTACTACCTCTTGGAACACCGTAAAAATCTACAATAATATTCGTATTGAAAAATTCTAGTTTAAGATAACCAGGTGTTTTATTTGGTCTTTCTACAGGATCTTTTCCTAAATAAAATTTAGTTCCACTAGGTATCTTGCCAATATTTTGAATAGCATATTCCAACGCTATTTCTGGTGGACAGACTTCTAAACCTAAACTTTCTATTCTATCAAATACTGCTTCCAAACCTCCTTGCTCAAATCTTTCTCCAAAAAAAGGCGTTAAACCAAGTTGTTCAGATGTCATAATACAAACTTCATTTATAATACTTTTTTCAGATTTAAATACCTTTAAATTTAATATCGTTCCCTCAATGTCTCTTTGAGTACTTTCACCATATGCCTTAGTTATACCAACATTTGAGCTATTATTAACAATATCTAGAAGTTCTTGAGAGGAATTTGCTTTCGTTCTTACTTCGGTAGTAATCAACTCTGAGTCAGGAAAAGATATGTAAATATGTTCAAGGTTTTGCAAATTCTTTATTCCTGGAAATATTTTGCCTACATATATTTTTGTCTTCTCTCCCGCACCTTCTTTTTTAGTAGCAACTTCTTCAGTACTAATTCCAAATATGGAAGCGATTTCCTCTGCACGAATTTCTCTTTCTTGAGAAAGTTCAAGTAGCTTTTTCTTATTTTTGACAAACATCTTATTATTTTTAAGCCTCTTGTCTTCAACGTCTTTTGAAGGATTAAAAAGGCGCTCAACTCCATATAAGTAAATAAGTTCTTCTCTGGTAAGTTCTTTACCTTCTCTTATTTTGAGTTCTATATCTGTTGTTTTTATGAACAAACGGTTGTAGTCTATATCGATGTCTCTCTGTGATTGAAGTTTTTTAATTCTTGGATCGTTTGTGTAACCAAATCCTTCTATTAAACTATCTAATTCATATAAAAAACGCAAATCATCAACTGTAAGCTCTTCATTTTTGGAAATCATTTCTTCCAGCTTAGTTAGTCTTTTCATATCTAAGACCTTCTTCTCATACCTATCACCACCTGGCAATTCTACAAATTTTTCTCTAGCAGTATCAATTAGTTCTGGCTCTAGCTCTTGATCGGGGTTTACACCCCTAACCTCAGCAACCTCACCATGCTCCATTCTGATTGCAACTCTAGGAACTGTGTCTTGCTCATTATCATCACGAGAATAAAAAACATAAAAGTCACCGCCCTCTAATTGACTCCTCGCCATTTCTTCGCCCACTGTACACCAACCAGTCCCCATTCCCTGTATTGAATCAACAAGTGTTCTCAAGTTAGCTTCGGATTCATCAAGTTTAGTTTCATCATACTGCTCGAATAACTTCCAGCTCCCTTTAATACTTTTACGTTTTTCTTTAGCTTCAATTGATTGCGATAATTGCGTTTCCACAGCATAACCATATAACTTTGCAAAATTACCACCAACAAGTAAGCTTTTAAGCTGTTGATCAATATCTGAAGTCTCGTCAGTATCCATAGCCTCATAAACAAATGCTAGTGCTTCTCTATTAATTTCAGGAAAAATTTTCGTAGAGCTCTTTGAGCGTTTGTGGAATTTACCACTAACTTTATCATATGGCAGAAGTTTTGACACGCCTCTCAATACATAATATTTAAACCATGTAGGATAAGGTGCATCATCACTTGAAAAATAATCTAACCATCTACTATAACTAGCTTTTTGATCATTCTGAACAAATCCAATAGCTTTTCTTTTCAGTTCTTGGGTAATCTCAATATGACCATGTCCACGCTCTTTTGCCAATTTTTGTTCATTTTCTAAATAGGCATCAGGAAAATTGTCTTCAGAAATAACTATATCTTCAAATAACTTACTAGCCACTAACTTTATGTTACGTTTTCTAGCTCTTTCGTCAGGATCAATAAAAAGTTTTTTTATACGATCTAGGTAAATATTAACCCGCTCCTCTTTATTAAAAGAATTTGGATTTTGATGGCCTAGGTTTTTTCTAGAAACTTTTATTGTTGCAGCCAAAACATCTTCTGATTTGTGCAGATCGGGAAATTGTTTGACTAAAAATTTATTACCACTTCGCTCGTGCATAAATAAAGAATACCATTACTTTTATTTTTTATGTAACATAAAAATTTACTGACAAATAAAGATACTTAATTTTTAAAGTTAAGTAGTTTTTCATTATATTAAAAGAGGATTGGTATATAGGCGTAAATAAGCCTATAATTTAAAAGCTCCCCCTATTGGACTCATTACGGAACGGATATAAAGAGCATTTGTTAGAGATCACTATGTCAGAGGTTAAAGAATTTAACATACAATTTTGTAACAGTTTCAATAAAAAAAAGACCCTCAGTTATCAAACCTGAGGGTCTTAGTTACTTATCTTCTGTTAACAATTGACTCGCAAATTTGAGCCAGTGTTAGCAAAAAACATTTTTTAAATCTTTAATTGTTGAATATTTTATATTTAAGCCTCTTTCTAAGGAACAAAGAATGACGATGGATCGGACTGGTTGTTATACTCAGTATCAATCCAAGCTTGTGAGCGAACTACACTCGACATTCTTAGTTCATCAATAATCCCATCAAAATAGTGATTGGTGTACTTGCCAATTAGGATAGGATTGTTATTTAGTTGCGGAGCGGGTTTTACACTTGAAACGAATGTCTCAGCATTTGCAGAGATTTTGTGATTAGCTCCGTCATAAACGACATTTACCATATACCAAGTTTGTGCTGATGAGCTAGTATTCGTGTATACGGATGACCAAGTCCATCCTGTCCAGTATTGTGAATGCGGTTTGTATCCGATATCACCATGGAACAGTACAAAATAGTTACCATTTGAATCGCTGTTACTTCTATTACTAATAATCGTAGGATACGTAGAAGCAAACGACTCATTAAATGCCCAAGCCTGAATGGTATAGGTTGGCAGATCTAGGACAGCGTTCTGAGTTACTGTTAGGTACTGAGAACTACTATATTCCAAATCTACCCCAGAACCAATTTTTCCAACACCACTGATAATAGAACCAGTCGGCGTAGCTACACTGTTGTTTGCAGTTGAGTCATATCTTGACCCACTTGCCTCATTCATATGCATAACCAACGCGTAATCGTTCCACACGTTTTGAGCACCATATATATCAGTGTCTACATATGCAGTGGCCGAACTATTTCCATACCAAGCATAAAACACAGTGTTAACGCTACTTGATATAGTCGGCACTTTAACCCAAATCTCAGCGGTCTTTGCAACAGTATCACAACTCACTACCTCAAAAGGAAGTTCGTTGGTCATTGCTGCATCGCTACTGAAACGAAGATCTGTGCAGTCGGTATTGGAATTGTTATAGAAGTGATCAGCTAAAACTCCATCAGATATCAACACAGGAAAATTAATTGCATCAGCAACAACTTTACTGGCATCAATCGTCAAGGTCTGACTGTAATCCCAAGTAGATGAACCACCTGAGACACCACTTCCTGAAAAAAATACTTCTGGATCTGACTGATTATTATACTCAGTTTCGATCCATGTTTGAGATCTCACAACATCACTCATGCGCAACTCATCAATAAGTCCATCAAAGTAGTTGGACGTATAGTTGCCAATCAAGATTGGATTATCGTTAAGCTGTGGTGCGACTTGACTGCTGCCAATGACAAAAGAATCGCCATCAACAGACATTTTGTGCAATGAACCATCGTATACTGCGTTAACCATGTACCAAGTTTGTGGCGAAGCACTAGTTCCCCATGGAACAGATGACCATGCTGATCCCGTCCAATGTTGTGAATGCGGTTTGTATCCGATATCACCATGGAACATAACAACATAGTTACCATTCGAACTTGATGCACTTCTGTTATTAACAATCGATGGATATGTATAAGCAAAGGACTCGTTGAAAGCCCATGCTTGAATAGTGTAAGTCGGTAAATCCAGCGTATTGTTATTAGGCATAATGGTCATAAATTGACTACCATCAGCCTCAAAATCAGACGCCGAACCCACCTTTCCAACATTACTTGCAATGCTCATAGTAGACCGAGCATTGTTGTAGTTGCTGGTTGAATCAAAACTTGCTTTACCATATTGGCTCATATGCATAACCAACGCGTAGTCACCCCACACATTTTGGCTACCATACGTTTCGCCACTGGCATATGCCACAGCAGATGTATTGCCATACCAAACGTATATTGATGTATCGACTGAAGCCGACACACTGGGTATATTGACCCAAACTTCACTGGTTTTGGCAGATTGGTTCCAACTCACTACTTCGAAAGCTAGTTCATTAGTTCCAAGAGCATCTGAAGTAAATCTAAGATCTGCACCATTATCCAAGGCGTTTACGTAAACATCATCTACGAAAACTCCATCAGACAGAAGCGCAGGAAAGTTTATTAAATCTTCACCCACAAAATCTGAATCGATTGTGAGGGTTTGGCTATATGCCCAACTGGAAGTATTTAGTGGGGTTCCCACTTGAACACCAGTACAGGCCAAGCCATAGCTATACCAACTATCAGGAACAGGTTGTTTTGTCATTGTTGGTGTCGAGACTTGTAAGAACAGCTCTTCACCACCATCATCTTCATAGTAATCAACCTTGAAATCATATTGTCCTGATTGTTTGACAACAGAACTACTTACTTCAGTTGCAGAGTGTCGACCATCATTATTAACTACCAGCTGATTATCAATGTACAGCCTACTCCCATCGTCAGACAGAAGATAGAAAGTATATGTATCAGTAGCTGGAAGCTCTATACAACCTTCAAACTGCATACCAAATTGATCACTTCTAGAGTGACCTTCTCTTGTTACTGTGTTTACAGGACCCCAAGATAATGGGGCAATGTAAGTGAAATCTGGAATATCTACTTCCTCCCAAAGGATTCTAAATTCATTTCTCCAAAGACCATTCCCACTCCCTACTACAGGAGCAGGACTGCCAACAGGAGGACAGTAGTCGTTCGTATTTACTTCAAGTTTTATCGTTTCTCTCCAGTATTCAGAATAATCTTGCATGTTTGGGACGTCAGAGTTAAAACATTGACGACGTCCATCAGGAGCAGTTACGACAAAACTACCAGCGCCATTTGTATCAAAAGAAAACATGAGAGTATTTACAGGGAAGGTGTATGTATTGCCTGCCGTGTAAGTTCCTACCACATTTCCAGTATAGTTTGTAGCGCTGTAAACTATAACTTCACCGTTAACGCTTCCACAAACATTGCTTGTGAAAACCTCAACTTCAACCGTTTTGTTCCAAAAATCTGAATTATCTTGCATATTCGAAACATCTGAGTCAAAGCATTGGTTGTTGCCAGTGTCGTCCTTCACAACAAAACTGTTAGCCCCATCTTTCATTCTGAAAGAATACATTAGGGTATTTACAGAAAAGCTGTGAGTACCAATTGAGTAGTCTCCCAATTTTGTTCCACCAAAGTTAGTGGATTGGAAGATCTCTACATAACCACTCGCAGTTCCACCGCCTCCAGTACCTCCACTGGCAGATATATCTGGGTTATAAGGCTCAACCATACCATTGCAAGTAGAATCATTGTAAACCTGAACAAATGCAATGTTGTGTTTTATATTACTGCCATTTGGGTAAAAATCTTTTCCCAAATCCCATAGATTTCTGTTTGCACAAATGCCTACATTGACTCCATCAGTAATGTATGCGGACCATCCTGAGCCAACAAAAATTGATTCAACATTTTGTGCAGAAACACTTTGTGAACCCGTGGAATTTGAATACCACAGGCTTTGATTCTGGCAATATTCATCATCAAAAAAATCTATGCCAGAATATGACCTATCTCCGCATGCAGGATCTGAAACAGGCGGACCAACCATATCATTTGAGTAGTTGTTTGCATCTAAATCAGGTATAGAGTCAAGACTCACTGCCTGATCTGCCAACCAAAAGTTATTTAGCGATGCAGTTCCTTGAATTTGTTGATGTGTCTGTCCATTGAAATCATTATTGTATCTAACCTCATAATGCAGATGAGCTGGGCTGCCATTCGATCCAGAATTGCCAGTAAAAGCAATCAATTGTCCTTTAGCAACATTTTCTCCTTCACTTACTGCAAAAAAGACCTCATCATTGACAGTATCACCTTGGTCGTATGTGGCTCTAGATAAGTGTCCAAACAGACTCATGTAACCATCATCGTGCATCAACACAAGAGTATATCCAAAGCCATCATTTCGCCAGCCAGCAAATAGTACATATCCTTCCTCGTCAGCATATACACCTGTATCCACTCCAATATCAAAATCTCTTGCTTGGAATGAAAGGCCTGAATGATATGAACTTCCATAGACCATCTCTGCTGGTCCATAGTAAGGCAACCTGTAGCTTGAAAGCTCACCAGATGCCAAAGCTGTTATGCCTTGCGACATAATTAACCAAAAAGCTAACAAAAATCTGAAAAACTTATGTTTTGCTAACATAGTACCTAACTCCTTTTTCTATAGAAATCGTTTTGAAAATCTGATTAAACAACAACGAACATTTTTGAGAAGACTACCTCCTTTTTTATATTCAACTGTTAAAGAACAATCCATCGGGCCAGCTCAAATACGTTTTTGTACTATTGCTAACCTTCTATGACTATGTTGTGTACTATTTATAGTGCACAAAAACTGATTATATAGGGTAAGATTATATGGTCAATGTATAAGGCTTATACAAAGAAATATGATTATGGTTGAGTTATATGAAAAATAATGGAACTACAATAAACTTGCAGAAGAAATTATGTGTTCAGGTTTTTCGAATGATAAATCTAAATTCTTGCTAAAGATCTCCAAATTAATTGTACCTGAAGGAGTATTAATTAAATAAAGATTAATCTTAGCTTCACCTTCAATAGATGAACCAACATTTTGTTGTTCAAATACATATGCAGTGCTTCCATCGATCATAAATTCATTTATCTTAGTAAAGATTCTGCATTCATTTTTATATTTGTCATTCATTGGTAAATCAATCATTGGTTGATAATCATCTTCAGAGTAACAGGTGTCTAAAACACTGTTTGAAACAAAAATAGCAATTCCGCTATTTTCATCTAAATCCCATGGTGGATTTATAGAATAATGATTTGTAAATGTAACTTGTCTTGCTCCATTGCCATTTGAAGTTACTTTGTGGATAAACCATCCCTCAGGAAAATTAAGTGATAACCCTAGTGCGTCATCATCAAAGTGGGAAATTTCTTCAAGCTCCAAATTATCATTTTCTGTTTCAGCAACAACTTTCTTATTATCATTAAATCTAACGTTTTTTGAGAGTAAATAAATTCCAAAGAAAGTGATTAAAAAAGCTAATAAAATTATTATAATCTTATTTTTTTTCATATGAAACAGATTATAACATGTTAACAAATTTTCTTTGAAACAGACTGAGAATATCTAGAAAACAATTATTCAACTTCAACTGTACTTATAATTTTCTTAAAAAGAGAGTTGACAACATTTTTAATAACCTCTAATTCTTTTTCTTTAACTTAGGTCTAAGTTTAGTTTCAATTAAATAAATAATAAGTCCCCATTGAAATGACAGCCAAATAAATGGTAGTAAAACAAACAAAATTACAGCAATTATCTGTTTCCAATATAAGTAAAAAAATGCAATTAGATTCATATATAGAATTAATTAACGCTAACATCAGTATAAAATTATAATAAATAATTACAACTGTTTAAAAAAAATTGATATTAAAAAAGATTGGTTTATGGCTATAATTTAGTATTTGCTCCCCCAACAGGTTGTTACTCGAACTAGGAAGTGGGTGGAAAATTACTTATTTAGAAATGCTTCTTTCCACTTTTCATAGTTCTCTATCCAACTTCCTCCAGACCTAAATGTGTCGTTTATTTTTTCTACGAGCGCAATCTCTTCTTGAGTTTTTTCTTCTGGCTGTTTATTTATCCAAACAACTTCTTTAGGCTTATGAAAAATTCCTTCAGGTCGATCATTTGAATTATAAAAATTTACTTTCTGAGGCGATCTCGCAGAAAGGTCCGATTGGAAGCCAAGAGACTCTGTAATTCCCATTCCTAATGCAAGAAAATATATCATTTCAAATATAATTGTCTTATCAATTTCATCAAGATTACTTATCTCCAATAGGTCTGAAAAAATTATTATTGACATTCCTTTTTTTAAGTAAAGTAAGCTTTTTGCTATTATTTCAACTACTTTATCAGAATTTAATTTATTATTTTTCCATAGTAATGCCTCTCGATTATCAAAATTAGTTTTGTCAGCTGATAGCAAATTATCATTATAAATTTCTTGTCCTCTATCAAACGTGAATCTTTCTCCAAAAGCCATTTTTGGAAATACTGAATATCCTTTTGATAAGGCAATAATTATTTCATTATTTTCAGCCTCAAATTTTCCTTTTGGACTCAAAACCGTAACATCGGCCTGTTTGAATGGACGAGAATTATCAAAAACTCCTTCTTGGACATTTTCAAATAAACCATCATGCATCCTATACAACCTAATTAAACTTACGCCTCTTTCGGTTATATAACTGGTATCAAGAATAATAGCCCTAGGTATGTTTGACCTTAATACTTCTCTTCTATAAAATTCAGATTCTCTTGCATTGACGTCATTCTGCTGACCCATTGTAAAATAATAAGCTGGATTATCTGAAAATTTATATGATGATGCATTTTTACTATTACCAAAGGTATATTCATATGCCTTTCTTCCCAAAGGCATTCTCTTTCCATAAGAAATTTGCGGTAATTGTATATTCAATGGTGGTAATTCTTTTAAATTATCTTGCTCATGTTGAAGTGTTTGTGCAATTTCTTCTTTAGGCGATTCGCTGAGCTCTCTTAAAACAATTGAGGCTTCCTCAAATCTAGCAGATAATTTTAATTTTTGAGTAGCATTAATCTCACCCAACAAACCACTTCTGATAACGGCAAAAAGCGTATTTAAAGTTGCCTCTGACTCTATCCTTGTATCCAAAATTTCTTGTAGTTCTTTACTTATCACTCAGTAATTATATCAAATAACTAAAAATTACTGATGATCATATATAAATTAAAAAGGATTGGTATATAGGCGTAAATAAGCCTATAATTTAAAAGCTCCCCCAACAGGTTGTTACTCGAACTAGGAAGTGGGTGGAAAATTACTTGTTTATCTAATAATTATTATTATCATTAGAATAAAATATGATATATTTATGTTTATGATACTCAAAGGCTATGATTCAGTTGTTTCAAATTCCATCTGCACTTCTGCTGAACTAATATCGGGAGAAAATGCACATCCAGAAACGGCAGATGTTTTACTCATGCCAACAATTGATGTAATTTTCAATCAAGTAGCAAGAAATGACGAACTCAATACTGAAACTAGAGTTAGTGCTGGACTAGAATCTAATGAAACAGACAAAGAATATTGGTTAATAGGTTATTTATCAAGTGATAAAGGTAATTTGGAAGAAGTAGAACAATTTGAACTTGCAAGAGTAAACCTATGCGATAAAGATAAAGATCCAAATGGTTATTATGCAACACAGATCTGTAAGTTACTAATCACAAAGGCAACTGAGGGTCATTTGGCAAGTGAGATAACTGATTATCTAAATGGATTAGTTGCTCAAGCACAGCAATACCTAGAAAAATCCATATTTACATCAATTAGTTAACGCACTCCTACTGTATAATTTATACATAATATTTTAAAAAGATTGATATATAGATCTATTTTGGAAAAAGCTCCCCCTGACGGATGCGTTAAGGAACGGTTATGAGGAAGGATTGCTAACTATCTCAGATTTAGATATTAAGAGCCTAGACTATCTCTCTTTTGGCATCTTATAAACTTGAACAGCCGCAGAACCCAAATTTTTTTCGTGTTGTACTTCAATATTTAGTTCTTGAAGCAAAGACTCAAGTCCATCGCCAAAACAGAGATTTTCTAATGAGCCATAGCTTTTTTCCAACTCTTTAAGTTTATCCCAAGATATATGAAGAAAGTATCTAACTCCAAGCTCTTGAGTGTTACTTAATAAAACAACATCCTCATTAATTGAAAACTTATCGTCTACCGCTACTTTAAACTCATCGCCAACCATAGCAACACCACCTTGTTCTCCACTAAGAACTTTCCATGTGCGTTCTCTTGCCAAATCAGAACGACCAAGTTTTTCTCTCATTTTTCTAGTAATGTCATCTTCTCTTGCAATTCCTTCTATTCCTACCATCATTGTTAGTCCATATTCGCTCGCAACATTTAAGTATCCTGCAACAACTCTAGACATATAGCTTGCTTCAAAATCTCCTTCGAATGGCTGTGTTCCACTCGGAAGTATATGAAGTGATTTTCCGTCAGGAACTCTCTCATCTTCGGAAATTGGATGACAATGAATAAAAACACCCGATGAAATCTTTCCTCTTAATTCACGTGGGGGTGTGGGCTCGTAGATGCTTCTTTCGGTTCCGACATTAAATGCAGATCCTTTTATTTCTCCTTTGGATGCTGTATAAAGTGAAACTCCCAATTCGAGACCTTTGTCTTGAGTCATCAATGCCATAGTATGTAAATCATCAATCGATGGTAAGGTATTTGAACGAAATTCTTTATTACTTTCAGTAAGTTTTTCAATTATTTCCGATGGCGATTCATTTTGATTCATAACTTATTTTTAAATATTTTTTTATGTCTCTTCATGAGAAAGCATAACTTAAAATGAATCCGAACACAAATAATAAATATATATTATAAATAGATTAATTATCAAATTTCTTAATCTATTTTAGGATACAATAAAAACACAACAAAGATAGTGAATTTCTATTCAATTTTATATTGAAATGTTGTGTGTGATAGTTAAATTTAGATTGGTATATAGATCTAATTTGGTTATTGCTCCCCCTATTGGACTCGTTACGGAACGGATATAAAGAGCATTTGTTAGGGATAAATAAAGATGAAGTTAATAGATTTAGTAAACAATTTGTTCAGTTGTCAGTTAGTCAAATCTAAAAAAATATAAATCTTCGAAAAATTAACTAGGGCTTCTGGAAAGTCAGTCTCCAATAATTCCCATTCACGATTTCACTGACTTGAATGTTTTTCATACCACTAGGTAATAATTCAGTAGGTGGTTTGGTAGCTTTTCCTGTGGGAAATGCATTTTTCAAAAATGGTATCCAACTAAGTGTCTCAAAAAATTTGTCCGTTTCATCAACAATGGTGAGATGGGTACCAGACTTAGATACACGAACCATTTCAGCCAATGCTTTGCCTTTTTCATTAAAGTAGTTGACGCCACCCACATGAAATACTGAGTCAAATGTATTATCATTAAACGGTAAGTGCTCTGCTTCAGCTTGGAACAAGAGTGATTGTCTACCCATTTTGTTCAAGTTCTGTTGGCATTTTTTTAGCATCCCATATGAAATATCAACTCCAAAGTAATCAGCGTCTTTAGGTAACATTGAAATGTTCGTCCCTGTTCCAATAGATACCTCTAATACTTTAGCTCCAGATACAATTTTTAGTTCTTCAAGAAACTCTTTTCTTGCCTTTATTTCACCACCATGAAACCAAAAAAAAACTTTGGAACCTATATCATATAGATTAGCGATTACATTGTAAAAACCAGAATATTTTTTATTATCTTTTCTAAGGTCTTCTGTTTGAGTAAAAATGAAAATATCGTCTTTAACTTGATATTTAGAATTAGTTTTTATTAGTTCTGAAGGAATAGACATACTTATTACAAAGTATATCAACTTAAAAAGAAATACTCTATCATATGCTCAAAGTTCACCAGCATAAAAATGATTATTTCAGTTAGAATTAAAATATGCACTCACACGATCACGGCAAAACAAATAATCTTTCTTGGGCAATTGTCATAAACATTACTTTTACACTGATTGAGATCGCTGGAGGTCTTTTTACTAATAGTTTGACAATTTTGTCTGACGCTCTTCACGACTTTGGTGATAGTTTAGTTCTCATTTTAGCTTGGATTGCCGAGAAAAAGTCTCAGCAAGGACCTGATCAAAAACGAACCTTTGGGTATAAACGACTTTCGTTAGGTGCTGCTGTCTTCACCTCAGTTGTGTTAATGAGTGGATCTCTCTTCATTCTTAGCAAAGCAATTCCGCGTTTACTCAATCCTGAACCTGTCCATGTACAGGGCATGATTTTCTTGGCCATTATTGGTGTGATTTTCAATGGCTTTGGTTTCTTAAAACTGAGAAGTGGTCAAAGTATGAACGAAAAAGCGTTGACTTGGCATTTACTCGAAGATGTATTGGGTTGGGTAATGGTGTTAATAGGTAGTGTAGTGATGTATTTTTGGAACAACCCTATCATCGACCCAATTATGACAATTGGGTATACCGTTTTCATATTGTGGGGTGTAAGTAAAAATCTGAAAGAAAGCCTAAATATTTTAATGCAGGGAGTACCTAGTCATATTAATATTGACCATATCAAAAAAGGTTTGCTCAAAGTCAAAGAGGTTGTAGGAGTTCACGACATTCATGTATGGTCACTTGATGGCGAAACCGACGTATTCACAGGGCATGTTGTCATCAAAGATCAGGTTACGAGCAAAGCAGAAGAAATGAAATCACTTATTAAAACAGAACTGGAAAAACATCACATTGAGCACTCCACTATTGAGATAGAGAATGAAAGCTCTTGTTCAGGCGTGGATTGTGTTACTGACAAACACAGTGAAAACCAACACCATTTAAACGTAAAATAGTTTGGTTTATCAATATATTTACTCATAAGCTCCCCTTATTGGACTCGTTACGGAACGGGTATAAAGAGGATTTACTGGGGATTAGTAAGGATGAAACTAATGGATTTGCTGAAAAATTTGCAAGATTACTAATTAAGACACAAAATAATAACTTACAAATTTAAAAATAGAAAAAGTTAGTAAGCTGACAATAACTTTTCAACTTCAGCTCTGTAATCTTCTTTACTAATATGCTTACTATAGTGAGGAATCTTAATAATCTGATACTGACCCACAAAATGCTTTTGTAAGATTTTATATACATCGTTTCCGAACGCAATAATCAAAGGATTTTTAGTATTTAAGGAAATCAACTCTTCTTTGAATAATTTGATATTTTGTTGTTCAAATTCTTCATTGTTCCTTAAATATGACATGACTTTCCCTGAGACTTTTTCTTCAAAATCTTTAATTATGTCTGTCATATAAGCACCATAAAACTTGGTATCCTCGAAAGCATACCTAATTTTATAATCTTGTCCCTGAGGTCTACTATCATGAAAATTTGCGAAGCATTCTTTTCTTCCAATTCTTGAAAAATTCAACCCAACCATAATAATGTTTGGGTTCAGTTCATTTAATAAATCTGGATTACTTTCCAAATCAAAAATAGTTGTGTTACCTATATTTGATTTTGGCTTAACACCTACTTTTGCCCAAATTGCCCAACTTGCAAACTCACCGTAAGATTTTGAAATTTTTAGGTACAGTTCTTTATCTATCATTATGATTTAACTTCCCCACAATTCATTCAACTTACTCACACTACTCAACTTCTCTAGAGTTGTATATCTTGAACCTTGAGGTGCTGTGCCAGCCTTTGCATTCTTACCGAGCTTTACTGGGTTAATTTTTCTTTTATTTTTAAGATATAAAATGTACTTACCAGAATCTTTATAAGGCTCAATTCTGTCAATCTCTGCTATATGTTTTATTTCTGCTACTGGCGATTTCTCATAAATAGCTAAATATTTTAGTTGCTCTATTGCTTTTTGTGACAATCTAATTGACCACCAGGCACTTTGCTCAAGATATGCTTTTTTAAAACCATCTTCAAATGCAGGACAAACAACTGTGTCAAATTCTCTAACAATATTTTCTTTTGCCATTATTTGTTGGTTTTCAATTTCTTCTCTCATTGGTTGATAAAAATAAACAACTTCATTTTGGTATTCATACCTTTGAAGTGTAACAACATCAGGTCTTTGTCTAAAGATATTTAGGGTTGAATTAAGATCATTGGTTTCTTCATCAACAACAACCACAATTTTTATTTGGTTTTTTTCTGTCAAGAAGTCCATTAGGTTATCTATATTATGAAACGGTGACTTTTCAATTCTTTGCTGTAAATGATTCATTAATTTTACATCTTCTCTAATTACTGCAAGAAGCTTATCTTTAACCTCTCTTGTGGAGTTTATAGTCATTGCACTAAATCTACCGATTTGCTCAGTAATATGACCATAAATATCATGAGCGGATAACTCGTTTTCAACAAAATACAGTTGAGGTTGTTGCAAATCTACAAAATCTATTAAATAACCGTCTGGAATGCCTTTGTGGTACTTCTTATCTGTACCAATTAATTTTTTGACATCTATATAAATAGCATCTTGACCGAATAGATTGGTGCTATTCTCAATTACAGCATCCTCAAAATCACTTTCAAGTTCAAAATCTTTTTTCTCAAACTTTTTCCCATTGATTAAAATGTGTGGCATTTTTCCTTTTTCTAAACGTTTCTTGTAATCACGATTATACTATAGCCTGATAACACCTATTTTTTGTAATACTATATATCAAAAAAGCTAATTTAAATCGACACTTAAGTCCTCGATAGTTTTCAAGTTGTACACCTGTTCTAATACTTGAATCACAAAGTGCGATGCGAGTTCATTGTCGTTATTAAAATCTGCTCGAAAAATAGGGACATCTGCTGTAGCATTTAATCCATCCTCATTGCTGACAGAATCTTTATCAAGCTTAAAAAAAGCATAGTAGGTTTCAAAACTGTTAGTATTCCTTGCATTCATGCATCGTGGTACTTTCAATTTTCTTAGTATGCTTATAATTATTTTTTTATCTTTTTTCCACTCATCTTTGTCGTATATATCTAAAAACCAACACACCTGTAATCTACCTTGTGCAATCCAAAACTGAACATATCCTTCTGGTGCCTCAAATACAATGAAGACGCAACCCTTTGATTTCGTCAAGACATCTCTAATTAATAGTCTGGGATCTGTATGTTCACCTATCGTACTCATGACATATTTGACGTATTCCTCATGTTTACATAAACGAATCTTACAATCTAAAAAAGATTTACGCTCAAAAATAACATGATACCTTTCGAAACTATCAAAATAACTAATAGTAGACCAATATTTTTTTATTGCAAAAATCTTCTGATATATATTTGTGAACATACTCATTTCTCAAGTTCATTATATAATGGTTCAAAATAAAGACGTAATGAAAAACCTAACTAAATCAAACTTCCTAACCTACCTTGATGCTCCAATGCACCTTTGGGCAGATGACAACAATAAATTTGAAAAACCACTGACTGTTTACGATCAACACCTTCTTCAAGAAGGATACAAAGTAGAAAAACTTGCCAAAGAGTACTTACAAAACTTTGTTCACAACAATCCTCAATTCAAACTCATCTGGCAATCAACTTACAACGACAAAAACTACGAAGCTAAAGCCGACGCCCTCATTCACAATACTGAAACTAACTCCTACGACATCTACGAAATCAAAAGCTCAACATCTGTTGATAAAACAAACCTATACGATGCGACATTTCAGTATCTAGTTCTTAATAAACACATCAAAATTAATAAAGTTCACATATTGCACTTGAGTGCTGAGTACACTCGCTTTGGTGCATTAAACATTGATTCACTATTTGTTGCCGAAGATATTACAGATAAAGTCAAAGAACTTTTGCAAGATGTGGATATTGAACGAGAGAGAGCTTTACTGGTGCTTAATAGTGAGAATCACTTCAATATAGAAGCCTGTTACAACCCCAAAAACTGCCGATGCAAAAGCTTATGTCATAAAGATAAACCTACTTTTTCTATTTTTGATATTCCAAACCTAACTAAAAAGAAAAAGAAACAGTTGCTTGAAATGGGTGTAACTCAAGCCCAAGATATTCCAAATAACTTCAAACTTTCTTACAAACAAAATCTAGTCAAAGAAGTTGCAAAAACAAATGAACCAATTATTGACCATTCTGCCATTCAACATGAACTAGAAAACCTTGCATATCCTTTGTACTTCTTGGACTACGAAACATATAATTCCGCGATTCCCCTACATGACGGATACCACCCACAACAACAAATGGTGTTTCAGTATTCGCTTCACAAACTTGAGCATCCTAACGCTGAACTTACCCATACTGAATATCTAGCGACAAATACAAACGAACCAGGTTCCAACCTCTTAAAACAGCTTAAAAGAGACATTGGAAATACTGGCTCAGTACTTGTTTGGAATAAAACCTTTGAAGCAACCAGAAACAAAGAACTTGCAGAAATTCATCCTGAGTTTAGTGACTTTTTATTGGATATAAATGAAAGGATGTATGACCTAGCTGACCCAATTAAAGAAGGTTTTTATGTTCATCCATTGTTTAGAGGAATTTGGTCAATTAAAAATGTCCTTCCTGTTATGGTGCCAAACCTTTCTTACAAGAACCTTACAGTCAATAAAGGCGACCAAGCGATGATTACTTGGTGGAATATGATAACTAATGCTGGAACTTCTGCTGATGAAACTGCAAAAGATCTTCTAGATTATTGTGAGTTGGATACTTTGGCTATGGTTGAGATTTATAGAAAATTTAGTGAAACAGTAAAAAATAATAATGATAAGTTATAACAACGTTACTAATAATATCAGCTTTGACGAACTCAATAACTTTCTTTATGCTGGGTTCTTACTCAAAAGACAAAGCTACTCTAAATATGACGCTGAAAAAATTAAAGATGGTTTTGACTTAATAAAGTTTAAAGAAGATTATGATAGTCAAATTAACACATGGTATAGATCTGTAGCTGAATACATTTTTCAAAACTTTGACAGACACTATTATTTTCACTTTGTAGAAATTAAAAGTGAAGCCCTTAGTTTTACACACCCAATTGGCGAATTATCATATGGTTTGGGAAAACATCTTTTTGCACTAGAAGACATAATCATAAGAGTTGAGGAAAAGCAAAGCCTTGCAATCAAACGAGAAATTGCAGATAAAGAATATCAGGCAGGCATTTTGTACAAAATTACATACAATGACCATACTAGAGAGGTTAAACTCAATCATTTAGTAATTGCTAAACCAGATTTTGATTCTGAAAATGATAATTGTTTTCAATATATACTTGCAAATGCTGGCAGACCAATTGGAATTGAAGAACTTGGACAAGCAGTTGGAAGCAAAATAAATAAAAGGCTAGCTCACATAGTCAGAGATCTTGGTTTTACTGGCAATCTTAAGAAAATATTTTTCCCAGTTATAACAAAAGATAAAATTATGTTCATGAACCCCATATCAAGAGAATACTCCATAAAACATGACTTACCTGCAATAAATTTCAAAAAATTGTGAGACAGAGTGAGACAAAGTAAGGTCTAGTAAGCAATTGTGTGAAATTGTGAGACTAAAACGACCAATTAATCATTTTTCCATATAACTGTGCTTGTGAAAGAAATAAGCACTAATAATCAAAAAACATCTTCTACTTATTCGTTACACGAAATGAATAAAATTCGTGATTTCTTTTCCATTCTTATTGATATTGATCAAGAAAATAAAAAAGTTAATGAAAGGAGCGTTTATGAACAAAGCACAAATGAGGTACCAAAAAGAGTTGATGAGAATGCTTGAAGAAATTTATAAATCTTGTCTTTCTGAAGCAATCAAAGAAGGTATTAAAAGGAAAAAAATATATGAATCAAAAAATAAGTGAAATTCAAATTACACCAATAAAACCAAATAACGGCTTAGTAGCATTTGCGAGTCTAGTAATAAATGATATCTGGTATTTAGGCTCAATCGGTATTTTTACTCGTCCTGAAGGTGGATATAGACTTACATACCCAACAAAAGCGGTTGCAAACACAAAAATAAATATATTTTATCCAATTAACAAAATAGCGAGTAATGAAGTTGAAATAGCAGTAATTAATAAATATGAAGAAGTAATGAAAAATTATGTTAGATACAGTAGTTTTAGTCATGCATGAGGGTTACACAATACAAAATCCAGATAGATTTGAACCATCAGCTAGAATTTTAACTGAGGGATCTGGCTATATGGGTGGTCGAGGTTATATGCAATGTAAACAAAATCCGACAAAGTCGGAACTCAAGGCTGGTTTCTATAAACCCAGACTTACACTAACTAAGCGGTTTACTAATTTTGGTACTTTTGGTTTATCTTTAAAGATTGAATTATCATTGCCAAAATTAATATATGGCAACAATTTTGACGAACTTAACGATTCTGACTTTGATAAAGTTCTTGATAAGTTACAACAAAGATTAAAAAGTATGGATGTATTAGTTTTTAAACATGTTTTAGCAAATACACTAATCTCATCAGTGCATTACTCAAAGAATATTCCTATAACAGATGGCAGACGACCAAAATATTGGATGGATAAAATTGCAGAAGCAAATATAAGTAAAATTCTGGACACAAACCAAGTTGACTATCGTAATGAAGGTCATTTATTTAAAACTCATACAAATTCATTCGAAATAGCTTTTTACGATAAAATAAAAGATCTGGAAATGTCAAAAATATCTTCCAAAAGATCTTACGAGAATGATAACGAAATTCAACTAGATCTATTTGATGAGTTAAAAAATAGAAAAGCATTTTTTGAAGTACTTAGAATGGAAGTCAGACTAAATAAAAGACAAAAAATCAACTCAATATTCAAAAAACTCTATATTTTCAAGGAACCCACGTTTCAAAATATTTTCTCGTCTGAAATATCGGTTAAAGTTCTACTCTACTACTTAGATAAAATTAGAGAGAAAAGACCTGCAATTTTTGATTATAGAATAACATCAACAAAAAAATTTCTAACAGAAACCATAATTTCTAATCCCAACATTGGAGCAAATAGATTATTTCAAATTCTGGGTGCAAAATTAGCTTTTGATGAATTTGGAATGAGAGAAACACGAAATATTTTAGACAAATATTCAAATAGAAGCTGGTATAGATTGGTTAATCAAATTAAAAATGTTAAGTATCCAAACAGGATAGATCCATTAACTGAAATCAGGAATAAACTGTTGACGTATGATGCACTTGATCTCATTGACTATAAAAACCATTTGATAAACAATGATAAAAATGAAACAAATTAGCGAATACTATTCTATTCAAGAAGTCGCAGATAAATTGAATGTTGCATATTTAACTGTTTATCGATGGATAAGAGCAAAAAAATTACCCGCAATAAAAGCTGGCAAGCAGTACAGAATAAAGAAAGAAAAGCTTGATATATTTACTGACAATACAAATTAGATAGATATTAGAAGAACTATGAAAAAAAAGAAATATAATTATATTGACCTATTTAGTGGATCTGGAGGCTTTTCAGTTGGATTCGATAAAAATAATTTTGAAAATATATTCTCAATTGATTTTGATAAAGGATTTTGCAAAACATATAAAAAAAATTTTCCCCAACATACTTTATTAGAAAAAGACATCAAAGATCTTAAAAAGTCAGAAATTAAAAATTTAATAAAAAATAAAGACATTGATGTTGTTGTTGGTGGTCCTCCATGTCAAGGATTCAGTATCGCTGGAAATATAGGCAGAAGATTTGTAGATGATCCAAGAAATTATCTTTTTAAAGAGTTCATAAGAGTTGTGGAAATAATCCAACCAAAGTTCTTTGTAATGGAAAATGTTGCTCGTTTATATACACATAATAATGGAAATACAAGAAATGAAATAATTACAAGCTTTGATAAAATAGGATACAAAGTTGAATGCCAGATTCTTAACTCTGCTGACTACAATGTTCCACAAATTAGAAAAAGAGTTATTTTTATTGGCACCAAGAAAAATATAGATATTCTTTTTCCCAAAAAAATTGTAAATAAATATAAAACAGTAAAAGAGGCAATTGATGACTTACCACGCTTAAAATCGGGTGAAAAAAATAATAGTTTCCCAAACCATCAAGCAATGAACCATACTGAACAGATGCTTAAAAAAATGAGCTTCGTTAAGGATGGTGGAGATAGATCAGACATTCCTTTGAATTTAAGACCTAAGTCTGGAGACGTTAGAAAATATATTAAATATAATAGCAACAAACCGTCAATAACTGTCACAGGAGACATGAGAAAGGTGTTTCACTATTCTCAAAATCGAGCTTTAACTGTCAGAGAACTTGCGAGACTGCAATCATATGACGATGATTTCATTTTTGAAGACAACGTTATTTCACAACAACAACAAGTTGGAAACTCGGTACCACCTCTAATGGCAGAATCGATAGCAAGAGTAATTAAAAAAATGCTCGAAATATAATTTTATGTCTAAGATAGTAAAAAAAATGAATAATTCAATAAAATTTCCTAAGATAAATTTTATTGGAAATAAAGAGAGTCTGGCTTCATGGATTTGTGAGAACTTTCCAGAGGATGCCAATTCTGTATTTGATGTTTTTTCTGGCGGTGGATCAGTCAGTTTTTATTCAAAAAAAATGGGATTAGAGGTTCACAGCAATGACATCTTAAGAATAAACTACTTATTATCCAAGTCACTGATTGAAAATAATAGTGAAACTTTAAATAATGAAGATATAAATGTGATCTTTTCTGGATCTCCAATAAAAGGTTTTATGTTTCAAAACTACGCCAATAAATACTTCTATCCTGAAGAATGTATGGAACTGGACTTATATCGAAAGAATGTTGATAAATTATCTTCAGATTATAAAAAGGCAATGGCATTAATTTTACTAAGAAGAGCAATGATTAGAAAAATGCCATATTCAAGATTCAATATCAAATGGGAAAAGATTAAACAACTTAGAGATGAAGAGTACAGTTATCTTAAATATAAAAGAAAAAGAGCCTATCACAATAAATCATTTAAATTTCATTTTATTGACAACTTAGCAAGTTATAATAGTGCAGTTTTTGATAATAAAAAAAATAACAAAGCATATAATGATGATGCGTATAATTTAATAGAAAAGGTTAAAACGGATATTGTTTACTTGGACCCACCTTATAGTGGTACCATGAATAACTATTTTGGTTTTTATGGAATACTTGATGAATATATATACTCAAAAAAACGTATACCATTTGAGAATAATTTTATGGATAAAGAAAAATCAATCAAACTATTCGACAATCTATTTTCTAAACTTTCTAATTTTAAATATTGGATTTTAAGCTATAACAACAATTCGTATCCATCCAAAGAAGAACTCGTGAAAATAATTAGCAAGTATTCTAACAATATAAAAATTATTGAAAAAAAACATAACTATAAAATAACTGGTAAGAATCAAAAGAATGAGAATAGTGAGTACTTATTTATAATTAAAGGAAAGAAATAGCATGACAAATCAAATTTATGAAAATTATTGGCAATTCACAGCCGCGTTTACCGACTATCATGGAAAAGGTTTCCTCACTACTCTGAAGATAATAATAGACTTTATAGACATGTATAAACATGAAGAATACTCAAAAAATAAATACGAAAGATTGCAAGAATCAATTCAAAAAGAATGGGCAATTACAATGCCTTCTATTAGAAAAATAATAAATCAATTAGTAAAAATGGGTTTTGTTGAACCATTATTAGTATCCTACTCAACGGACTGCATTAATTACTTAGAAGCAAAATCTAATAGAAAAAGAAAATCTCTACTATCAAAAATTGTTTATTCTAATTCAGGATTAAATAAGTCAGTTAAAAAAGAATCTAAATTAAATCAAATTAATTTTTTAATCAATACATTAACTGAAAATGGAAAACTTACCAGAAATGAAATAATAGCCTTGATGCAAGTCGACATTAATAAAGTCCAAAAAGGATACTTGAATAAGAATGAGCTTGAAACATATATAGAACAATTTCAAGAAATAGATTTTGAAGACAGAAAATATAATCAAATACAGCATTTATTTAACTTATTGCGTGAACTTGATGGCATTCAATTTATTGGCACCACACTACACTTCAAAGATGATGCCGAAAAAATAATTGAAGAATTGCCAGAACAAAAAGGTAGAAATAAATATCTACATACACTTTATAAAAACCAGCTCAAAAATGAAGCTTATACAAAATTCCATAAAGAAAAATGTATGGTAGAACATTTAACCTACCCCATTTTAATTGCAAGTCACATTAAACCATTCATATTAAGTACTAAAGATGAGGCATATAACCCAAACAATGGATTGCTTTTGAGCAAAAATTTAGATGGATTATTTGATCATGGTTTGATTTCATTTGATAATGATGGAAAAATTATCATTTCAAAAAGACTTGATTCTGAATTACAAAAACACTTAAATCAATATCAACTCGAGAAAGTCTTTGTTAATGAAGAGAGAAAAAAGTTTTTAGAATTTCACAGAACCCATTTCAAAGATAGATTGTTTGAATAATTTTATGAAATCAATAATAATAGCCAGAGTCAGCACAGAAGAACAAAAAGAAGCGGGTAATTCTTTACCTGCTCAGACTCATCGTATTGAACAATATTTCAAACGAAAAAGCTATTCTATTGTAAAAAGATTCAGCTTTGATGAAAGTGCCTACAAAGAAAAACGTGACGATTTTGATAGTATTATCGATTTCATAAAACAACAAAAAGAATCAATAGCTGTTGGTTTTGATAAAGTCGATAGATTTTCTAGGGATATTTTTGATAAACGTGTTTCATATCTTTATGAACTCGCAATAGAAGGCAAAATAGAACTACATTTCGTCTCAGATGGTCAAGTAATTGATAAAAGCATCTCTGCAGTAGAAAAATTTCAATTTGGTATAAATCTAGGACTCGCAAAGTATTACTCTGATGCAATCAGTGATAATGTTAAACGAGCACAAGAACAGAAACTTCGTAAAGGTGAATTTCCTGCTAGAGCACCATTTGGATATAAAAACTTTAGAGTTAGCGAAGACAAAACAGAAATTGAAGTTGAAGAATACCAAGCTGGAATTATCAAAAGAGTTTTTGAACTATACTCTACTGGTGCATATTCAATGAATACTATTAGGGTAACCCTTAAAAATGACTACGATATTAAATGGTCAAAAGGTTACATTGATCATGTACTAAAAAACTCTTTTTACTACGGTCTAATGGTCTGGAACGGCAAGTCATATCCTCACAAGTACACACCAATAATCTCAAAATTACTTTTTGATCAAGTCCAAGCTGTAAAATCAGGACATAACAAAAAGAAATTCAAGTATCAAAGTAAAACTCAAAGTATTTATCAAGGTCTTATCCGTTGTCATGAATGCGGATGTAGCGTCACTCCAGACCCCAAAAAAGGCATTAAATACTATCACTGTACTCAATATCATGGCAAACATGGAGCAAGAAATATTACTGAAGAAGACATAACAGCTCAATTGTCTCAACTATTTGAAAAAATCAGAGTTCCAGATGATGTGATTGAAAATATAATCAGCGATCTTCAAATGATTCATGAAGGAAAAATAAAGTTTAAAGATGAACAAGAATCTAAATTGCTCAAAGACCACACCACATATCAGCAAATGAGGGATAAAAACTATGAATCTTTCTTACGCCAGCGTATTACTGACGATGAGTATGACAAATATGACCAAGAGTTCAGAGATAAGCTAGCTGAGATAGATGCACGACTCTCAATGTTGCAAGATGCTGATGATCAGTACTTCGTCTCGGTTAAATATATCTTAGAATTATCAAAACGAGCTAAAAGTTTATTTGAAAGTTCGAAAGTTGAACACAAAAGACAAATTATAAATCTCGTACTATCGAACCTCACACTAGATGGCAAAGAATTGCGATATAAAGCTGAAAAACCATTTGACACAATCTTAAATTGTGCCGATAGTCAAACTTGGCTCCCCCGGTAGGATTCGAACCTACGACCTTGAAGTTAACAGCTTCCTGCTCTGCCGCTGAGCTACAGGGGAAAATTAGATTTTAGCGCTTTTAAACAGGTTGTTAGCCTCGCTATTATCTGATCAATATTTTAAAATGCTCGCCTAATTTGCAATTAAACAAATCAAACAACAAAAAGTATTATACCTCAAATTTGATGCAAAACTATTGAATTTTACTCCAAAAAGTCTTGTAGTTTCTTACGTCTACTTGGATGTTTCAATTTTCTCAATGCTTTAGCTTCAATCTGACGTATACGCTCTCTAGTCACTCCAAATTTCTTGCCGACTTCTTCCAAAGTCATCATTTTATTGTCATTAAGTCCAAAACGCATTCGTAAAACTTTAGCTTCGCGGTCAGACAAAGCACTCAAAACTTCTTCAACGTTTTCTCTAAGCATTTGTTGACTGGTAGATTCGTAAGGTGAAAGTTGACTGTCATCAGAAATGAAATCACCCAACACACTGTCGTCATCGCCGTCACCAACTGGGGATTCCAGCGAAGTTGTGTTTTGTGAAATTTTGAAAATCTCTCTAACTTTGTCAGGATCCATCTCCATTTCTTTACCAATTTCTTCTGGGGTTGGCTCACGACCTAAATCCTGCATCAAACGTCTAGCAGTACGCATCAATTTGTTAATCGTCTCAACCATGTGAACTGGAATACGAATGGTACGAGCTTGGTCGGCTATTGAACGAGTAATTGCTTGTCTAATCCACCAAGTTGCATAAGTAGAAAACTTAAAACCTTTGGTCCAGTCAAATTTTTCGACAGCACGAATCAAACCTTTATTACCTTCTTGAATCAAATCAAGAAAAGTCATGCCACGTCCAATATATTTCTTTGCAATCGAAACCACCAATCTTAAATTAGCATCAGTAAGGTGTTTTTTGGCTTTATCATCACCAGCTTCTACTTGCTGAGCCAATCTAATTTCATCTTCACGATTAAGCAAAGCAATACGACCAATTTCCTTGAGATACATTCTCACCGGATCAGCCACACTTTTGCTGGTAAGAGTTGTTAAAGATTCAAGCTCCTGTTGGAGTGAATCATCTTGCTCTGTTTTACCCTTATCTTCAGAAACTGACTCGAAAACATCGATGTCATTTTTGATAATTTGATCATAAAAATCATCGAGTTCTTCGACATAATTTTCAGGCTCAATAAATGATTCTAGGATATCTTCTTGGGTAATGTAGCCTTGTTGTTTGGCTTTAGCGAAAAGCTTTTCAATATCGCGCAACACAACTTTTGAAGTTTTTGATTTGGCGGTTGAGTCGGTTGATTCCATTGAATCTACTGATTCATCCATGTTTTCTGTTTCTTCTTTAGATGACTCGGCGACTGCTTTTTCTACAATTTCTTCAGTTTCTTTTTTTGCTTTTTTTGAGGTTTTTGGAGCTTTTTCTGACTTTGCTTTTTTTGAAGCAGCTGGATTTTTCTCGTTAGCTTTTTTGACTGTTTTTTCTACAGTTTTTTCTTTCTTGACGACTTTTTTCTCAACCACTTTTTTGGAGACTTTTGCGACTTTTTCTTTTTTGGCAACCTTTTTCTCAACCTTGGCAGCTTTAACGACTTTTTTGCCTGCAGTCTTTTTCTTATTGTCTACCTTAGTTTTGGAAGATTTTGCCATATTTACCTTAATATTTTAGTTTGAGAATTATTTGACTTGTCAAGTTCTCTTTCTGTCTTGAGTAGGTATATAATTATACAACCAAATCTTCAAAATAATAGAGCCTAATTGATAAAAAAAACTTGAATTAGGCAATTTACTTCAAACGCGAATTAAATAAAGAAGATTTATTAAAATTTTAAATCTTTGCTTTATATATTCGCTTATTGAAGCATATATCCTAAAAAAATTGATCAATTAGGTTTTGTACAAAATTATGTATTTAAATAAGCAAGCCTATTGAGTGTAGATTTACAATTTTTTAAAATCTACTCAATCGAGATTGCGTTTTAAATACATAATTTTGAAATAGATAATCTAGTTGATTTATCCTCTTAAAATCATAGTATCAACCACCTTTTTGACAGCACTCACATAAGTGGCAATTCTAGGACTCACTTTTGACTTAGTTTTGATATCCCACATTCGCAAAAATGCTTCATCCATAAGTCTTTTTAGTTTTTCTAAAACTTGATTTTTGTCCCAATAATAGCCATGTAAATTTTGCACCCATTCAAAATATGAAACTGTCACACCGCCTGAATTAGTGAGAATATCTGGAATGACCAGAATTCCTTTCTTTTCCAAAATCTCGTCAGCTTCAGGAGTGGTTGGACCATTTGCCAACTCAAAAACCACTTTTGCTTTGATTTTTTTAGCGTTCTGAATATCAATTGTATTTTCCAAAGCCGCCGGTGCCAAAATATCCACATCCAACTCCAAAAGTTCTTGGTTACTTATTTTACTGCCACCCTTGTAGTCACTCATAACTTTGCCAGTTTGTTTAAACTCAAGAATTTTTTCTGGATCCAAACCTGATTTGCTATATGTGCCGCCCTTTGAATCAGACAAAGCTACAATTTTGTAACCTGCTTCATGAGCATAATGAGCAAACCAATAACCAACATTACCAAAACCTTGAACCGCAATTTTTGTTTTGCTTGGAGTCAGCTTCATTTTCTTGGCCAACTGATCAAGCACGTAAAAACCACCCAACCCCGTTGCCTCCGTTCTACCTTGTGAACCACCCAATAGAAGTGGCTTGCCAGTAAAAGTTGCCACCGGATTTTCGATTAATGTTTTATATGTGAGTTTCAGATATTTTTCATATTCATCCACCATCCATGCCATAATTTCGCCAGTGGTATTCACGTCTGGAGCTGGTACGTCCACCCAAGGACCGATATATGGTGCAATAAATTTAGCGTATGCTCTACTCAATCTCTCAAGTTCAGCAACACTTAATTTTTTTGGATCAACAATTACCCCACCTTTTGCGCCACCATATGGAATGCCAGTCACACTACATTTCCAAGTCATCCAAGTGGAAAGTGCCATCACTTCTCCCTTGCTTACATTTTGATGAAATCGAATTCCACCTTTGTATGGACCTACTGAATTATTATGTTGTGATCTAAAAGCTTTGAAAGTTTTGGTAGAACCATCATCCATTTTGACTTTAATCGTTCCCTCAACAACTCTGTCAGGAGTTTTCAAGCGTTTGATAGCCTTATCAAAAGAAGCTTGGTTTTTATAATTTGGTCTCAAAACAGCTGCTACTTTTTCAAGCTGAGCAACGGCATTATCATGAGGATTATTCATTTTTCCTTTTTTCAATTAATTTTTTAATGACTCAAGTATTTTTTTACTAACTTTTAAAGCTAAATCTGGAAAAAATGGTTCTGGAACAATTCTTTCCGCTGTTGGATTTGGCACCAACTCTGAAATTGCTCTTGCAGCGGCAAACTTCATATCTGATGTAATTGTCGTCAAACGTGCGTCAACAACTGCCCTAAAAACTGCGGGGAAAGCTAAAACATTGTTAATCTGGTTAGCGAAATCACTTCTTCCAGTGGCAACCACCATTGCTCCAGCTTCTTTTGCAAGGTCAGGCATTATTTCTGGTTCTGGATTTGCCATCGCAAAAACAATCGCGTCTTTAGCCATAGTTCTCACCATGTCTTGAGTAATTAATCCCTCGCGTGACACACCAATTACCACATCGGCACCTTTCATTGCATCAGCCAATCCACCATCAATATTTTCTTTGTTTGAAACATATGAAAGCACTTGTTTGTAAATATTTAGATCGCTTCTATTTTTGGAAATAATTCCTTTGCTATCAACAATAATTAAGTCCTTCACAGCACTTGCGCCATCAATTAGGTTGCAACCTTTCACCGAACATTCTAAGCCAAGCAGCATTCTTGAAACAGCCAAACCGGCGGCACCAGCTCCAACCAAAACCACTTTCAAATCTTTGTATGATTTTTTGACAACTTTAGCAGCATTAATTAAGGCTGCTGTCACCACAATTGAAGTTCCATGCTGATCATCATTAAAAACTGGTATACCAATATTTTGCAAAGCATCTTCAACCACAAAAGCGTTTGGAGCTGCGATGTCTTCCAAATTTATTCCTGCAAATGAAGGAGAAACTTGCTTCACAAACTTAATTATTTCTTGCGGATCTTGAGTATTTATTACCAAAGGCACTGAGTCGATACCAGCAAATTCTCTTAGTAATAAAGCCTTACCTTCCATCACTGGCATAGCTGCTTCTGGACCAATATTTCCTAAGCCCAATACAGCAGAGCCATCAGAAATTATCGCAATTGTTCTGCCTCTCATTGTAAGATCAAAAGACTTGCTTTTATCTTTAACAATCTCTCGGCATGGCTCAGCCACACCTGGGGTATAAAGCAAAGACAATATTTCTTTATCAGTAATTGGAATAATTGATTTTGTTGCCAATTTTCCCTGATGTTTATAGTGCAAAGCTAATGAGTCTTGATAAACATTATTTTTCATTTTGATCCTCCAACCAACGTTCTGCGTCCAAAGACGCTGCGCAACCTTGACCGGCTGCTGTAATTGCTTGTTTATATCTGACATCAACACCATCTCCAGCAGAAAAAACACCCTCTACAGATGTCATTGTTGGAAACTGTACCATTCCAGTCTCACTCAACGAAGCTTTTGCCATCTCCACACCCTGAGCGGTTGCACTTTGACGAGTAACAACATACCCATGACCATCAAGCTCTATCTCACCTTTAAAAATTTCATTCATTGGTTTATGGCCGATTGCCAAGAAAACACCTTGTGCCGGATATTCAACTTCCTTGCCATTCTCAATCAGTTTTACTTTTTCAACCACTTTATTACCTAAAATTTCTTTTAGATTTGAGTTCCAGTGAACTTTAATTTTAGGATTCTTCAAAACTCTTTCTACCATCACTTTACTGGCTTTAAATTTATCGCGTCTATGAACAATATGAACTTCAGTAGCAAATTTGGTTAAGGCAGTGGCATCTTCCATGGCGCTATCGCCTCCACCAACAACATAAACCACTTTTTGTCTAAAAAAAGCAGCGTCACAAACAGCGCAGGCGCTCACACCTTTGGCAAAAAATTCATGTTCGCCAGGTACATTTAGTAAAATTGGCGCTGCCCCGGTGGTGATCACCAAGCTTTCTGCCAAAATTGCAGGTTTATTTTTCTTGATTGCCTTTACAGCTGCCATTTTTTCTTCTGGAGTTGATTTATTTGAAAAATCTTCTGGATCTTGTCCATTTGGCAAATTTGTCCAGATTTTAAACGGTCGAACTGACAAATCCACTGCAGTCACATATTCATCCTTAACTACAGTTCCAAATTTTTCAGACTGCTTACGCATGCCAATCATGAGATCTGGACCCTGAATTCCGTCAGGAAAACCAGCGTAGTTTTCAACTTCTGTGGTGTTCATCAATTGACCACCACTCTTCAAACCACCATATAAAACTGGTTGAAGCATCGCTCTAGAAAGATAAATTGCTGCTGAATAACCAGCAGGACCTGAACCGATGATAACAACTTTTGCAGTTTCCATGTTAGTTGTCTCCACCTTCAGACATAGATCCTTCAATCATGCCAACATAACCTTCTTTGCCAGCAAAACCAATTTTACGATCCACTTCTTCACCCTTATGAAAAACAATTACAGTTGGAATACTCATCACACCGTGCTCAGATGCCAAAGCATTTTGATCATCAACATCAACTTTAGCAATCACAGCTTTACCTGCATATTCTTCTCCGAGTTCTTCAATAACTGGTGCTGCAAGCTTGCATGGACCACACCACTCGGCGTAGAAATCAACCAAAACTGGTTTGTCGCCTGCATCTGCGAGTACTTTTGCAAAATCTTCTTGTGTTAAATGAAGCACACCTTTTTTGTCGTCTGACATAAAACTCCTTTTTATAATTTTGGGCTAAACCCATTACTTTTTAATATTTTTAATAACTAAACTCAATACCTAAACACCTCTTTCAAAATATCGTTAAGCTCTTCAGCTTTTCTTTCTTTTGAGCATCTTGTTGCTTCACTTGATAATAAATCTCGTGAAACTCTGCCTAGCGAACTTCTAGCAGCAATTACCTGACGAACGATATCAACGCAACCTCTCTCATCTTCGTACATTCTAATTATGCCGTCAAGTTGACCTCTAATTCTTTTTAGTTGAGTGAGTACTTTGTCTGTTTTCATAATTTTTTTACGTGAAGTTGTCGCCAACCTTTTGCATTTTTATTTATGCGCTTTTTCCAGCAAACTTTTCTTTTTTATTTATGCGATGTCAAGCATACCCCTAGGGGGTATGAATTGTCAACAGTTAATTTTGGAGATTTGAAGAATTTTAATATCTTTTGACCACTTTGAAAATTGTCAAACTAATTTCAGAACGGTTCCAAAAAACTTACCGGCGCAGTGCAACAATTTGTTTGAGCAAAACATTTTGGCGCTCAATTTCTTCATCAGTCTTTTCAAGTTTTTCGTCAAGATCACTTAGTTCTTGAGTAATTTTGGAAACTTCGTCCTTAACAATCAAATCTTTGAGTTTTTTGACCAAAACCAACCATTCTTTATCAATATCAAGAGATGATAAACTCTTTAGCAATTCTTGGTCTGAGTAAATATCAAAGAGTTTTTCTTGAATATCATTTGGAAGCTTGGCAGAAAAAGTTTTAAGATCAAAAACTCCAGGAAATTTAATGATTTCCTTGATAATAAAATTGGCTCCCGTCAAATTCAAGGAAATATCAACCAAAGTTTCAGCTTTTCTAAGCACTGTGTTTTGATCGGCGTGACAAAGTAAAAATAAAATGTACTTCTCAAACTTATCGCGTGGATTTGGCTTTTTATTCTCCCCAGAATTTTCTTTATTTTTGTCTGAAATCTCAACTTTAGTGGATTTTTTGATCTTGCCAAATGATTCTTTATTTTTGTATGAATCGACGTCTTCTTTGACACTTTCTGCCTTCACACCAAGCTCTTTGGCCAACAACTTAACATAATGCTCAAGCTCCACCGCGTGTTCAATTTGGGCCAAAAGTGGCGACAACTCTTTCATGATCGCGCGTTTACCTTCAGGTTTGGTTTGATCATTTTGTTTAAGCGCAGCTTTGATTAGGAATTCGTGAGCGGGAATGGAAGATTTAACAGCATCTCGCCATTTTTTTGGATCAGCTTTAATTAATTCGTCTGGATCTTTGCCGTCTGGAATTACCACCGTTCTTAATTCTAAATTAGTTTCTTTGAGGGCGATAATTGCTTTTTTGGTGGCTTCAACTCCGGCAGAATCTGTATCTAATGAAAGTAAAACTTTATCCACTGTTCTTTTTAGTAATTTAGCATGATCGGCAGTTAGTGCCGATCCTTTGATCGCCACCACCGAATTCATATGGGCTTGAGTGGAGGAAATTACGTCGAACTCTCCTTCAACAACCACGACCTCTTTTGCTTTTCTAATTTCTTGATACATCTCACTAAAACCAAACAGCATTTTACTTTTGTGATATAAAACAGTTTCAGGAGAATTTATGTATTTAGCATCTTTTTCATCGCCATTAATTACACGACCAGAAAAACCCACCACTCTGCCTCGATGATCGTTGAGAGGAAAAATAATTCTGCTTCTAAATCGATCGTAATATCTACCAGTCTTGCCTTTAATTATTAGCCCTGCATCAATTAATAAATTAAGATCATATTTTTTCTTTTTGTGTAAATAATTTATCAATCCATCCCAAGTTGTCAAAGAATATCCCATCTGAAAAATTTTGATTGATTCTTTGGTAACGCCTCTTTTTTTGAGATATTCTCGGGCCACTTCGCCGACTTTGTGATCTGTGAGCAGATAATGATAATATTGTTTGGCCAAACTCAAAACCTCAAGAATTTTTTCTCGATGAAGATCGTCAGAAGTTTTGGTAAATTTTTGTAGTGTGATTCCAGCACGATTTGCCAAATCTTCCAGAGCTTCAGCAAAAGTCATCCCATCATATTTTTCCAAAAAGGTGATTGCATCGCCACTTTCTCCACAACCAAAACATTTGAAACGTTGCAAGCTTTCATCTACAAAAAATGAGGGACTTTTTTCTCCATGGAAAGGACATAGCCCGCGCATATAACTGCCAGATCTCTGGAGTGAAATGCGAGAACCGATGACTTCAACTATGTCATTTGCTTCTTTGACTTCTTGAATTTGTGACATATTTATACCACCTTAGGTTTAATTGGCTAAAATCATTTGTTTTAAACCAATAGACTTGGAACGAGTCCAATTACCCCAATTTTAACCAAAACTTAGTGATTTTAGTAGTGCAATTTATTTTAAGTTAAACCAGACAGGAAAACCTTAATTAGGCAAATTTGCAGAAATTTTTGAAGTCACTTTTTGCATGCTGATGCGCTTTGCAAAATATTTTACTGCTAAATATCCATAGCCAAAAACCAAATCGCCAATTAAAGTGTTTTTATAAAATGGAATTGCCAAGGTATAACAAGTTATTAGTGAAGAAAAATTGTGTGGATACCAGTTCCACCAAACTCCAAAGTTGGAAACTATAAAAAATGTAAATGAAGCAAAAGGCAACAAAATGACCTGAAGTTTTTGAGTTTTAGCCATTCTGCCTAACAACCAATAGCCTAAAAATCCTAAATAATTGAACAAAAATCCAGAATAAAAACCACCTTTGAAAAAATCAAACGCGACAATGGTGAAAAAATACAAGAAAATATTTTGACCAAAGAATCCAAAACTACCAACTGGCGACATATTAGCCGGCAGCATTCCAAACCTAGAGATATAAACTCCTGCAGCAGCAAATAGATTTTTATTTAATTTCTTCATAACGCCACTCAACTGTATCACCTTTTTTCAAGGTTGTTTGATCAGCACCAGCTTGAGCCTGCTCGCCATTGAGGTAAAATGCCCAAAAGTAGCTGTCGTTTCCTTTGACTCCATTTATAGATTCAACAAAAACACCAAAATCATATTTTTTAAACTCAATCTGAGCTGAAGATTGCAATAATTCAAAAGCGTTTTGGCCATCAACTTGAGCAACAAATTTTAGTGGTTCAATTGATCCAGGATTCAGATTCAAGTCTTCTTCAAAAATTGGCTTATTGTCTGGTGAATTTGTGTTTTGACTATCTTCTGGACTAGTGACTTGCTCCATTTGATTTGTGGCTTGATCAGAGGCTTCTTCAATTGTTGAATCTTGGTCTTTGACCATTTCTTGAGAATTTTCAGAGTTTGCTGATTTTTTGGCTTCATTGATTTGCGAAACTCTAGCCACCAGGCTATTAGCACCAATTAGCACCAAAAAAATGACAACAACTGTTACAAATTTTGAGTATAAATTTTTGAAAAATTGCATAGAAATCCTTTAAATTTGTCTTACTATCTTATCGTAAAATCAGGAAAAATATAGAGCAAAAGCTTATTGAAATTTAAACATATCACACAACGCTTGCCTGTAATCTTCTATCGTTAAGCGAATGCTTAACAACAAAAGATTGACAGGCAAGCGCCTATCAATCGTGAAAAACGTACTGTCAGTGAGGGTTAGGCGGCGGTGATCGAGACGATGATCATGCTTCGGTTGAACTGAATTGGCGATCGCTGAAGCGCTCCACAAAACTTGCATTTTGATGCACTGCGTTTAATACTTGAGCCGCAGCTACCACAACTTTTCATTGTCATGGGGAAAATACTCCTTTCTGCAAAATTTTAAAACTTGGTTGAAATTTTCTTTTCACACTTGGTCTAAAACTTTTTTTTGAAAGGTACTTTCACCTCCTTCTGCTCACTCGGATCTAATCGATCCGTTTTTTCCGGGTGGCCGGAAAAAGACGTTATCCTCTTGCGGCCACTCAGAAAAGTAGTTTTACGATTGATTTATTAATGTGCGATATAGTTTTTTTAGTCTTAAAATAAGTACGCAAAGTCCTTACTAAAACCAACTGCAGATTATATACTACTTAACTCATAAATGTAACCAACAATCAATGTGTAATAAATACATATTATTCAATCTCAAACACATCTATTATGTATTTCCACTTGTAAGTCAAAATAGTTCTGCTAGAATATCCTATATAAATACATTTGGCCATAAACTGAAAATTTCATGGTAACAACTGAGGAAACTAAATCTACTGTTTACTATCAACCAATATTAAGATTGGCGACTAGTGATTCTGCAGGAAAACCCTACAATCCTGAATTGGCTAGACATGAAATTTTATACAGAATTAATGATGGGAAAAACAAATTTCCAGTTGAGCATGCACAAAAACAAAATCTATTAGACAATGGGTTTGCGATGCTGGAACAAACTATAGAAAACGTTCTCGCAGATATAAAATTACATCCTCAATTAGCTGAAAAGCCACTTCATTTAAACATTTTACCAAACCAGCTCAACGCTAAACTGATTACCCTACTACAAAAGTATCCATTTCTAAATAAAATCATTGAAATTGAAATTCTTGAAGACACAGAAATGGATCACGTTCAAACTGCCATCTTATTTAAAATTCATGAAATGGGTTTTAAGGTCTGGATCGATGACCTTCCAGATCAACATTCTGTCGCAAATTTACATAAAGTAAAAAAAATTCTTACGGGTGTAAAAGTATCAAAACCAGATTTTTTGAGACTTAATCCAAACATATTCCGCCAGCAACTAGAAATTCTTTGCCAAGGAAACCCGCAGTTACTTGTAATAGTTGAATGGTTATCACAGCCGAGCGACGTTGAAATTATCTTTGAATTAATCGATAAATACCCTATCTTAGTGCAGGGGTATTTCTTTGGCCAACCAAGCAGACCTGGACAAGCCGTTATTTAGAATTTCAAACTTATTCGCAAATTTTTGTGTAAAGCTTTCACAACTTTTTGTGGAAATCTTTCACAACTTTTTTTTTGCGATTCTTTCGAAACTTTTTTTACGATTCACTCGCAAATTTAATAGCCCAGATATTCTGGAAACTTTTTCTTAGCCAACTCCCAGCCTGCAATTGTCATAGCACACCAAATTTTTCCTTCTTCAATCTGTGCATCAACTTGACTTGGATCAAGTAAAACTACTTCTATTTCTTCTGTAGGATCAAAATTTTGAGATGAATTAAATTCACAATCTTTAGCTAAATAAAAATAAACTATTTCGGAGGCTTTGGTTGAAAAGCCAGTAAATTTTGCAAATTTATTAAGTTGATCTAGACCAACTTTAATTCCTGCTTCTTCTTCAAGCTCGTGTTGAGCCAACTCCTCAAAGTTTTTATGTTTGGCTTCAATTCTTCCTCCTGGAAATTGCATAATTACTTGATCAATTCCTGGTTTGTATTGATTCACAAACACAACTTTTTTATCTTTGGTAATTGGGACAATGAGCGAAACATCCGCTAAAGTTGTGACAGTAAAATCATCCACAATTTTGCCGTTAGGCAGTTGATAAACTCGTTCTTCAATGGGAAACCACTTGCTTGGAGAAACGTCTTTTTTGGAAAGTAATTTCCATTTTTGTGGTGGCATAAGCATTGGTTTTTTACGACTGCATTTGTGTCGCAGTTTTTACTAATTTTTTTCTAGCTTTATTCTAGCACGAGGAAATCACAGATGATTATTTGTTAAAAAATTTCGGCAACGATAATTTTTGCAAAAAAAACACCTGTAGACGTGAAATGACCCCATCTTGCGACGGGGTCATTTTGGGGTGGTTCTTGATCTACTTGCGCATTAATTGTTGGCGAAAACGCCAATGGTAATGCGCTTGGCTTCGGCATACGCCTGCATCGCCTGGTGATTGACCGTGCGAGCGGCTTCTTCTTCAGCGAGCTGGCGCTGAAGGTCCGCAATCTTCTCGGCGTGTGCCGAGTCTTTTGCGGCGAATTCGCCGAGCTTCTTGCCTACTTCGAGAAGGGCTTCAATTTCGTTTCCAAACATGGTATAGCTCCTTTTAGAAAAAAATATCATGCCGCTTACGAAGTCACGCTGACTTCTTTTATGGCATGTTTTAAGTTATCAAAAAATAATAACTAAAAACATGCCATAAAGTATATAAAGTAGATTTTAAAGAACCTGTATTAGTATGAATCGTAAAATGTCTTGTAAATAAAACACTCACAATACCTTACTAATAGTTATAACATTAATATGTGATAACGTTTGTTATTGTAATACATATTTATATATTTGTCAATAACTAATATTACAGGTTGTCAAGTAGTTAATTTATCTTGTTTTTTAAAATTAATAGTGCAATACTAGAAATCTATGGCATTCAGAGAACTTCCATTATATGGAACATTAAAGGCAAAAGATCTTATTACTAGAGTAAGGGCGTTGGCAAAGAATTTAAAAAACCCTAAGCACGAATATATAAAAGGCGTCCTTGGAATTAAAGAATATTCTGAACCAAAACAAATAATTGATATTGAAGATTCAAACTTGTTTAGCATAGATTATTCTGTTATTTCTAAATTAAAGGAAAAAGAAGAACTAACCGACGAAATTAAATTAACCATTAGTACGATTATCCTATATCTTCCTACCAACAAAAAAGATGAAATTATAAAAGCTAAATCAATGATTTTAAGCATTTTAGATAAAATAAAACACAATGAAAATAATGTTGAGTGGTTATATAAAGAATTAGCAAAAAATTTAACTAAGTCTCAATTAGAAAAGATTCTTAAGATAAACGATCTTAAAATTGATCTCAATAAGATAAAATCTAATCAAAAAATTGAAATCATTAATCCTATGTTGAATATGTTTACAGATTTATCAACAAGCAAAACACATAATGCGAAACTAAATAAAGGTGATTCTACAACATTTTTAGGTTTAGATAATTCAGGAAAAGAAGCAGCTTGTTGGCAAAAATTAGAAATGAAAAAGTCAAATAATATTGACTATGCAAGATTAGCTGGATATATAGCATGGAGAACCTGGCTATTTAAGAAGCCATTACTTAAAGAATACTGCCGTCAAAAGAAGCTTGATTATGGAAACCTTAACTTTTCACAAAGAGCAAAGCTAACAAAAGAAGCTGTTCAAAAATTTTCAAAAGATGAAATGGCAACAATATTAAACAGTTATATTGAAAAAGAACTTCATAAAAGAAAAAAACTGCTTGGTGTTGAGAACAGACAAGCATTTATAAATAAAAGAGCTACTCTAGGATTAGAACTTGAAATTGGGGAGTTACCTTTTGAAACAGCTGCTATTTATGCTTGGTATGAAAACCTAGATCGAAATAGTGAGGGAGATTCGCTAGCTCAAACAAAAGATGTAAACCAATTGTTTAAAAAATTATCTATCTATCGTGATGAAAATGATTTAACTATAAATCTGAACTATCTATTTGCAAAAACAGTTGAATTAGCTGGAAAAATTATTAATGAAAAAAAGGACGAATCTGACGACACGAAATTTAAAGACGAATTGATAGCCTTAATCAAAAAAATACCCAAAAATGGTGATCAACCAAAGAGTTTTATTTCATGGTTATCAAAAAACAAGGTATCCAAACCATTTTTGGGAGCGGTATTAAATCATATTCGCCAAAAAATTGACTATCACGAACTACTTAAAAAAAAGGCAAAATTTGATTTTGATGATCTAGTTGAAATAAACCCCAGTGATTCTAAAAATAGTAAATATATAAGTCAATACAGCAGTAGTGGTAGAATGTTGGAAAATTCACATCCTGAAAAAAAGCACATTCTCTACGACATCTTTAGACATCACATGGGACAAGCACAAATATTTGGACATGGAATTGGCTCAGATGCTTATGGTGAATATCAAATTGATTACACGCGACCCAATTTAAAAAATCCTTCTCGTGTCAACTTAAGGCAAAACTTTGAATTAGCAGAGGCAGCTTTTCATGATCTAGATCTTGAAGAAAAGCCAATTCATGCGACAGTAGGCTGGAAAGAAGACTTTTTAGAAAGAAAAATTAAGGTTGAAGAATCAGTTGCTGAAAGAATCGCTTCCATTATTAATTTTGCCTTAATAACAACAGGATGGACAGAAAGAAAGACATTGGAAATACTAAGTGATCAAATAAAAAAACTAACATCTAATCAAAAGATCAGCATTTCAGAATTTAAAATTACAGGAAATAATGTGCAGACTAGACTAAGAGCAGACTATACTTCTGAAATTATTTATGGATGTGAATTTAGAGGTTTTTCACCAAATAAGAAGGACTTAGTAAGACTTCTCCAAGGTTTGGGAAATTTAGGAACACTAATGAAAGCAAAACTTGCTTCAATATTCTTTGAAAAAAGTAATAACAACGCGTCATTCATTAGAGAAATTTTTGAGATAAAAAAAATAGATAAGGTTGATAAAAAACTTGCATTAATCTGGGATAAATTTGAGGCAGGGGTTCTTGAAATATACAATCAATTTGAAAATATTCCCCCACTTAATAATGCAAATTTGTGGAATACAACTGGAGTATCTAAAACTCAACTCACGAATTATTACCTAAAAATAGCGGAAGACCTCGAAAAACCAGACGGCGTTGTTGCTCAGATGAGAAAGTTAATAGCTGAAACCACCAAAGAAATTGAAGCTGTTTTTGCGGGCTAATTTAATTTGTCATTTTCACAATGCGCAGTAGCCCTACATTTCATGAAACATTCTAATATTTTAATAAAATTATAGTAAAATAGCTCCCTATGAACATTATGCTTTTTGGTGGAGGTTTTGACCCACCACATTTGGGTCATCTAACAATTGCTCGCACAGTCATTGCTTCAAAAATTGCCCAAGAAGTTTGGTATGTCCCCTGCTTTTTGCATCCATTCCACAAAAAAGTTTCTTCAGCCCAACATCGTCTAGAAATGCTCTCTTTTATGACTGAAGACCATATTAAAATTGAAGATTTTGAACTATCAAGCCACAAGCCAAGTTATAGCATCGACACACTTGAAGCCTTATCAAAAAAATATCCTCACCACAAATTTTCTTGGATCATTGGTTCTGACAACGTAGAAAAATTTCATAAATGGCATCGTTATGAAGAACTATTATCAAAATTTGATGTCTATGTTTATCCACGCGCTGGATTTTCAACTAAAAATGCAGATCCTAAAATGAAAATTCTTGCCGACATTGATGAAGTTGTTGTCTCCTCTACCCAAATTAGAAATACTGTCGCTCAAAATAGCGATATTTCTGAATTAGTGCTGCCAGAAATTCAAGAATATATAAAAACCCACTCATTGTATAATTGATCCCTATGTCACTGATAATTGAAAATCCCCAGCAAATAATTGAAGAAACTGTTGAGTTTCTCAAACAAACTTATGATAAAGTCGGTGCAAGAAAAGCTGTGATTGCTGTGTCTGGTGGAATTGACTCTGCTCTTTCACTTTCGCTTTTAACTAAAGCAGTTGGACCTGAAAATATTATTCCTGTGTTTTTGCCATATAAAAATCAAGATATGTCAGATGCCAAAGAAATTTGCAAATGGAATAAGATCGCTGAAGAGCAATGGGTTGAAGTGGCGATTGATCAAACCACCGATCTTTTGGTTTCAACAATTGGAATTGATAGTGGAGATAATCTTCAAACTGGAGGCGTTGATGCGCACAGTGGCGAAAACGACGATAAGTTTGTCGCTGCAAACGAAAACGCACTTAGAAAAGGCAACGTCATGGCAAGAATCCGCATGATTGTAGTCTATGACATTGCGAAAAAAAACCATGCTCTAGTTTGTGGCACTGAAAATAAATCAGAAAATTTTCTTGGATATTTCACTAGATTTGGTGATGAAGCATCTGACGTTGAACCAATTTTAAATTTTTATAAAACTCAAGTTAGGCAACTTGTAGAGTATTTGAATTTGCCATCAATATTTCTTGATAAAAAACCAAGCGCTGGTTTGTGGCAAGACCAAACCGACGAGCAACAATTTGGCTTCACCTATCAAGAAGCTGACCAAGTTTTATTTCAAGTTTTTGAGCAAAGTGTGAATAAACTTGATGTTGTTGGTGTTTCGCCACCGACTGTGGAAAAAGTGCTTGAGTGGGTGAAAGCTCAAGACTTCAAACACCACGTGCCATATAAAATTTCAGATTAAATTATAATGGCTCACAAACTAAAAAATATCAATATTTTCCATAAAATTTTTTCTTTGAGACGCAAAAATGCCGTCCTTTTCAGAACGGCATTTTGTACTTCAATTCTTATAAAACCCCATTCATAGAATTTTTTATTTTCTCGAACAATTCCTTGATTTCGCCGCCATAGGCGGTAAAGACCAGGATCGCAAAGATAGCGATGAGTGCGAGAAGAATCAGATACTCCTGCAAACCTTGACCTTTTTCCTTCGGTGCGAATAACATGAGACAAACTCCTTGTTTCTCCACCCGTCTTGGGGGAGAAACGAACAAATGTGGGCTTTTAGCCAGCTCAAACAATTTTGCTTGAGCCAACAGTTAAACCCACAATTGATTTTAAAGAAGTGGTTGGATTATAAGCTGCTAAAATTTCACTTTATTAGATTCGATCAAAAAAGATTGTTGCAGTAACAAAAATTTGATTAATTTTTAATAAAAATCAATATTAGCATGATTTTAAAGTACACATCTAATATACATCAAGTGTTATAGGATGTCAAGAAATCATGCGAGAATTTTTGTCTTATTCAGACTAAAATGTGGGCAAAGAACTTGGCTAACTTAAGCAAATATATACCCTATGGCTTTGGTGGGAATTGGTCACTTGGTGCATACCAATCTTTAATTTCTACACCAGATTTTGTTTTACCAGCCATAACTTCAACCTCGATTAAAGAATGATCTTTACAATCAACTGAAAGTCCACAAGGAACAGCTTTTGTGTAACCTCCAGTCAGACCTTCTCCACCGACTGGATAAGCAACAACAAAGTAAACACCTGGGGTAATATCTTCAATCGTAAAAGCTTGTTGATTGGTTTTTGTAACTATTTTAAAATACACAGAATAGTCACTTTCCTTAAAAGCATAAATTTCTAGAGGAGGAATTCCTTCAGATGGATAGCCAGTCGTTCCCGTGATTGAGCCAACTTCTGTGGCTGGTGCCATTTGATCATTTTCAACGACTGGAGTTGGACTTGCGGCTACCATCTTTTTCTCATTTGGATTATTTGGAACAACCGTAGGCGTAGCTGTTGGTGGTTGTAATTGTGCCTTCAACTGTGTGTTTTCTTGCTGGGTTTTGGAATATGAAGACCAAGTAAAAAGTGCTCCAGCACCTAATAAGAAACATAATATACCGACCAAGAATAGTTTTGTTGTTTGAGACATATAAGAATAATTATACAGGAAATTTTAATTATTTAAGCTTAAATTGAAAGCATAGAAAATAAAATTATTCTCTTACGAATCCTATTATTTCATCAGGAGGTAAAATAGCTTCATTGATTGCATTCATAAGTTCCTCACCGCATTGATATCTTTCTGCTGGATCCAAAGCTAAACCTTTCTCAAAAACAATAATTAGACGCTCAATTTGTTCTTTATTAAATATATTTTTTGCCAAATCTCTCAAATCATTTCCTGAATCTGGATGAAAGCCAGTTTCAAATTTTTTAGAAGTACTTAGATAAGGATATCTTTCACTTGGCAATTTCCGCACAACAAATGGCCTGTCGCCTCCTGTGATTATAAAATATGCTAGTGTTGTCAGTGAAAAAACTTCTGAAGCAAGTCCTGGGTCTTCAGTTTTCCCATCATACAACTCCCTCTCTGGACTCGTCCAAGCTGCATTAACCTCTACTCCATATTTACCAACATTAAATGCAAAATTTGAAGTACCGAAGTCTCCAATTTTTACTTGTAAAGTCTCTAGATCTACAAAAATATTAGCGGCAGATAGATCATGATGAAAAATTTGATACTCAGCTAATTTGTCTACAATTTTACATAATTGCTCAATTAAACTCAGTCTCTGTGGACCAGCTAATCTTCTATAATTTTCTGTACGATTCAGAGTAAAGTATTTTTCAGTATCCATATATTCTTCAAAAATCACAATGCTGTCTTTTCCATTTATTCTTACATTTGACACATCCCATACCTCAACGATATGACTTTTTAAATACGGATCATTAGTAAGAATAGACATTATCTCTGCTTCTAATTGAACCTGCTCATTAACCTTATGCCTAAATTCAGCTGAAGAATCTTGATGAATTACTTTTGCGATACCTGCTTTACCAAGCAATCTATCAAAAGCTCTATGAATTGTGGCTGTACCACCTTGATTTAGCTGAGTACCCAATGAAAAAATAAATCTTGAATTTTCTGCTTCCTTACCATTTAAAACTTTTTGTGGCTGATAAACATTGCGCAAAGAAACAGGCTTTCTGCCAGGGTACATCAAATTATTAATTGAACTTTCAATTGAAATATTTTCTACTCGTGAAGCTGAGTCACTAGGTATTCCGTAAGTTTTTTCCAAACTCCAATATGTTTCTTCAAGAGGCATCAATTTTCTAATAAGCTCTTGGTTTTCAGTTTTAATCATATTTATTATACGTAAGAGTATCAATTTTAGCTTTGAATGGAAAGTATCTAGTAAGCAAATTCGATTAATACTATAATTTAAATTGTAAAAATAATACTTACTCATGAATTTAAGAATATTGCTAATTAAGTTAGTCACAATTATTACTAGCGCAGCTCTGTTGGCAGATTCTTTCAGTAGTAATACAAAAACTCTTTCCTACGCCGGAGTCTCTTCCGTAACATTGTTGTTTATTGCTTTAATATATCTTGGATTTATAAGGTTGAAAGGAAATAAGTTTCTTCAAACAAAAAAATACCAGCTACCAATAAGCATCAATTTTATTGCAACAGCTACATTAACAATGGTTTTATTAATCTGGGATTTTTTTGCTCCAACAAATTACGTTTATGCCGTTACTAGAATTCACCAACAACAATTAGGAATACTAAGCTTGTTTTTAGGAACTCTAGTCTTATTTTCTCAAAGTAATAAATGGTGGAAAAAAAATTTCCATCAAATAATATTGATTACTCCTTTTGTTGCTACTTTGATATTTATTGTTGTTCGCTCATGGCCAATGGATTACTTTTTGCAAATAATTAAAGAAGATCGTTTAATTGAAAATCTTCAGGTGCTGGTGCTACTAATCGGAGCATTAACACTTGCTCGCCAACTTATTTTTTATCATAAGAAATTACTTAAATGGGAAATGATCTTAGTCGTGCTCATTGCCTCTACTCTCACCTTTTTTGCTGGAGAGGAAATTTCATGGGGGCAACGAATTTTTAATATTGCTCCAAATGAATATTTGATTGAAAATAATACACAAAACGAAACCACAGTTCATAATCTCAAATCAATCCAGTGGAGCGTTGAAGTTGGCTACGCAATAATTGGCATGTTGGGTGCGTTAATGTGGTTGATAAAAAAAACAAAAATTAAATTACCACCGGCTATGAGATGGCTGATACCATCAAGCTACTTTCTGGGATTCTTTTTTCTGCCAGGAATTTATTATTCCTACCCAATATATTCAATTGATAATTTGATTAGAGAATGGGCAGAAATAATGGAATTATTCTTATATACAGGAATTGTTTTTCACGTAATTGAAGTCACATTAGAAAAAACAGTTGGAAAAAAATAAAAAGTTTATATTGGCTCTTGATCTGATTAACTTAGAGTTTTTTTACCGCCCAATTTCAAACTAGTAATAACTGTTCCAGAAAAAATAAATAACCCGCCAATAATTTCATAGGTCGTAGGAATTTCTTTTAAGAAAATAGCATTAATTAGCAAAGCAAAAAATAATTCTGTGGCTAAAATAATTGTACCCAAGTTTACATCAAAATTTTCAAAACCATAAACTAGCAAATATCCGATGACAACTAAAAGAGAACCAAAAATAATAGCGGCTGGAATTGAAATAAAATGAAACTCTTTAATCAGTGGCTCATTACCAACTAGAAAAAATAATATTGCAACTATCGCCCCCGACAAACTTTGATAAAACACAATCACCTCTCTTTTGATTCCGCTCATAAGTTTTCTTAAAGTATGACTGGTGCCTTCTGATAACCCTGCCAAAATTCCAAGAATTAATCCCAAAGAAATACTTTGTATTGAAAATGGATAGATAAAAAATGTTAGACCAATTAAAACTAAAATTAATGATGCAATGTGCTTAAAAGTAAATTTTTCTTTAAACAAAAATTTTCCGTAGATGGCAGTTGAAAAAAGACTTCCGACAAATAACATAAAAAGACTATTTGATACTTTGATTGAGTTTGCAGAAATTGTAAAAGCCAAAACTGACAATGGAAAAGTAATACAAAAAGCTAAAATATATTTAATTTGTTTTTTATTGATTTTTAATGGATTTAGTTTTTTGTAAAAAATAATTAAACTAATAATCGTAGTTGCAACAAAAGAACGAGCTATCACCTGTCCAGCGTCGCTAAATGTTGGAGCCAATGCTCTAATTAATAAACCAAAATTTCCAAGAATAAATGCCGTTAAAGCTAGTGATAAAAAACCACGTTTTTGGCTGCTATAAGTATTTAACATAAATTTGATTATAAACTATTAAGCATTCTGATAATTTTCAAATAATCTTAATACGCAGCCAAATGCTCTACCGGAGCATAATCATCAGTCATAATAAATGGATTAGAAGTTGGTTGCCAAGATAATTGAAATAATTCTTGATAGTTAGATATTTGCTGATAATCAAGTAGTCTGTTGGAACTGATTAAAACATAATTATGAATGTCGTTTGGGTTAATATTTGTTACCGAAGTTGGAATAATATTTTGGTATGAATACTCAGTTCCAAATGTGTGATAGATAGCATTTAAAAAGTTGTCATTTTGATTTGGTCGTTGAATACCAATTAAATTTGTTATCACGATACCATCAGTTTCTAGATGTTGATTTAGCTCGGATACAAATTCTCGCGTAACTAAATGAAATGGAATATATCTGCCAGCAAACGCGTCTATAAAAATTAAATCATATTTATTATTAGTAGACAGCAAAAACTGTCGGCCATCAGCGTGATGAACTGTAAGATTTGGCAATTCTTCAAAGAAAAAAAATGACTTAGAAACCTCAATTAACTTTGGATCAATTTCAACAACATCAACTTGAATATCTGGATAATTCTTCGCAATGTGCTGAGGAAAAACAAATGCTCCACCACCGATTGCTAAAATTCGTTTTGTGTCAGGTTTAAGCTCAATACTTGAAGTGAATAGTTGATGATATTTACTAGTAAGATTTTCTGGATGATCCAAGTCAATTTCGGCTTGAGCAAAACCATAGTCGTTAGTCAGTGATCGAATTCTTTTTTCTTTTCGAATGCTATCAGTGATTAAAAATCTTGAATATTGTGTATCAATATCTGCCACATAAATATTTGATTTCCAATTTATATACAGACCACAACTAATAATCATAATAAATAATAAGGCTAAAAGTATAAGATGTTGGTTTTGTTTATTAGTTTGTATTTTCCAAGCAATTAGGAATTCAATTCCAATAACTATCAAAATAAACCATAAAATTGCTGTTGAGCCAATTAGTCCAAGCAGTACATAGCCAGCTAATAATGTTCCTGCAATGCTGCCAATTGTTGAAACTGCATAAAGTTGACCGACAGTTTGTCCTGTATTGGAAATACCCTGTAGAGAAATTCTGACTATTAAGGGCGAGATCATACCAAAAATAATCGTAACTGGAGCAAACAGAACAGTGGTAATAACCAGTAGCCAATATTTGTTACCATAAGTACTAGCAAAGATACCAAAAATTGGTTCTTTGAGAAAAATTAGGGCGGTTAATGCAAGACCACTTGCCCACAATAAATATAATAACCATGATAAACGGCGAGGATGATCAGCTAATTTTCCACCCCAGTAGTAGCCAATACTAAGTGCGGCTAGAATAATGCTAATTAAACTGCTCCAAACAAAAAATGTTGTGCCGTAAAATGGTGCAATTAATCTTGCCCCAGTAATTTCTAGGATCATTACTAATCCACCATTTAGGAATGCTAAAAGTTTAAGAGCTGTGATGCGCATAGTGGCTATTGTATTACAGTTACAGGGAATAAAAAATCTATAAATGCTTAATTTATTTCGATATTATTAATTTCTTCAGGATAGAAATCAGTTCGTCCATCTTCATGTTTAAGAATTAATACACCACAAGGCCTTCCGTATTCTATATGAGTTACATTTTGATAAACATCACCATTAATTTGCACAGTTACATTTCTCCCTTGAGAAGGAGCATATTGCAAATAATGACTTTCTTTATAATTTTCTGGCCACTTGCCACCTATGAGAAGTCCATTTTTTATTGCAATAGAAATTTCTCTTCTCATGCGATTAACACCTGCTTTAGCAGCTGCCAAGCTTTCTTCAGAAAAGTATTCATTCTCATTCATAAAATCATAATATCACTACTATTAATTTGTTATTTGGCGGAGAGGGGGGGATTCGAACCCCCGGTAGTTTTCACCACGGCGGTTTAGTAAACCGCTGCACTAGGCCACTATGCGACCTCTCCATATTTATTTGACCATTAATCAGTCGAGTCTGATTTTAACAAATCTTTATCATAATTAACAGCAAACAAATCTAATCCGCGGTCACCTTGTCTTTTTTGCCACAGCCAATATTCAAAACCCCACAACAAATTCTCTTGAACTGACAATTTTTGAGCTCGCTCAATATTTTTCTGTAATTGCTCGGAGTTCATGCTCTCAGGATTTTTAGATAAATAGCCAGCCTCGTCTTTTTCCCAAGGTTCGGCTTGTAGTTCAGTGAGCCAAACTGGTTTTGTGCTCGAATTAATTAGATTTATGAGTGCTGAATCACTTTGGTTTGGACCTTTATAAAAATTTTTTCCAAAAACTTGAGCAATAAATTGTTTGTAGTATAGGTCTAACCCAATGATGTCAGCCAATTCCTCAGCTTTTTTGAAAAATCCCCTACTCAAAAGTGCATTTCCCCAGAGAGTTAAAATAATTGGTCGTTTATCTAATTTTCTAACAAGCTCAATTTCTTGTTTAAGAAAACTTTCAGAAATAGTCAAATTTTCTGGACCACTCGGATCAAAAGGTTCATTTTCCACTTGGTAATGAGTAATACAACTAAAATGTTTAGTTGCCTCAATAACTTTCTTGATAAATTTAAGGATTTTTTCTTGAGTTTCTGGTGAAGTAGTGCTTTTTTGTTCAATAAAATCGGGCCAATAAAATTCTGGCCAACGAGGAGCTTTTACTCCTACAGTTAAAATTATTTTTTGTTTATTTTTTTCAAAAAAATTAAGCAAATAAATCAGTTCTTTAAAATCATATTGATTGGGATTTTTTTCGATTCGATTCCAGTAGGCTCCGAGTCTTAAATAAGAAAAATTTTGATTTAGAGACTCTTCTAGTGCAAAATTGAGTGGAATTTTTAAATATTCTAGTTGAGGATGACTGAAGGTTGCGCCGAATTTAGTTTTTTTATACATTTAACAATTGTCTTAGCGAGTTAGATATTCTTCTTCTTTAATCCAACCACTACCCTCATTTTTTTCATCCATCACGTAATACAAATAATGATGGTTTTCAAATTTTATAAATCTAACAAAACAATTAAAATATGGCAATTTAACACGTTCACCTATTTCATATTTAGGTTTAGGGTGATCGAAGGATTTCAGCTGTGATTCTAATATTATTTTTTCATTAGAAACCAATTGATTGCGCCATTCTAAATCAGATGGGTCTCTGAGATAAGCCTTAGTTCTAACTTTATATGAATATCCATTTGAGGTGGTAATAATCTCTTTTATTTCGAATATACACGAATCAAAAATAACCAGAGAACTGATTAAAAATTTGGGTGATTCAATGAGATTAGTCATATCAGTATGTACTCACAATTAATCCTTCACCAACTTGTCAACTTATTGATAACTTACTGATCAGTGCGGAGACAGTGGGATTTGAACCCACGAACCGATAAATCGGTCAAGGTTAGCAACCTTGTGCAATTGGCCACTATGCGATGTCTCCACTTGGTTAACCTAGTCTATTGTATAATATTTCCAGCAATCTCAACGACAAGATCTGAGTATTATAGCATCAGACCAAACCTGCTTCGAGTGGGTAGAAACGTATTTTATGAGTTTATCTGCCGATCAATTGCCACAAAATAAAAGAATACGTCCAGGTGTAAAAGCCCTAATAATTCATGAAGGAAAATTTCTAGTAATTTCTGAAAATGTTAAAGCTCATGGTAAAAATGTTGTGATACATGATTTTCCTGGCGGTGGAATTGAGTTCGGAGAAAATATTAAAGAAGCTTTAATTAGAGAGGTCAAGGAAGAAGTTGGTTTGGATATAAAAATTGGCAAAATTGTTGGAGCTTGGGGATTTGTATTGGGCGAAAAAGAACATGCTAATTTAGAAAAAAATGGAACTCACATTATATGCATTGGCTATCAGTGTGAGGTTGTTGGAGAACTAAAGATTGATTTATCAAATAATCCAGCACAAGAAAATATTTTTAACTGTGAATGGTTTACAAAAAATGAGATTTTATCCAAAGAGGCTGGATTTATTCGTCATCAAGACATGCTTGAGGCTATAAAGAATTTAGATATTTAGTATAATGTAAGATCTTCGCAGGTTATTTGGAGGTGTCGCATAGTGGTCAATTGCACACGCCTGGAAAGCGTGATCCTTTTGGATCCAAGGGTTCGAATCCCTTCACCTCCGCTTTTGACGAAAAGTGAGCTTTAGCTCAGTTTTTGTCAAATTAAATTAAGGGATGACTTTCGCCCGCTAAGAGAACTTAGTTCACCTAGAAAATACTCTTAGAGGTGTGCCCTATCAAGCGAATGTCAAAAATTATTTTAAAATTATGAGCATGACGAGGGTAAATCCCTTCACCTCCGACAATGAACATCCTTCACTACGAGCAAGAATTATTTCTATTTTGTTCGAGACTTAAACCAACGCTTATAAAATCGAGCATCACCATTTAGGGCAACACTCACAGTCACAAACTTGTTTAAATATTTCTTCTTAGAACCTTCTATTTCAGTTATAAGTTGATATTCACCGCCCTTAATCAAGGGAATCATTAATCGAGGAATAACATTCAGATTTCTTTTACAAATATGGAAAACTACTTTTTCAATTCCATCCTTATCGCTTGAAATATAATCTGCTTGAAAAAGCACAAAATAACCATGCTCTGTGGAGATACAATATGCATTGATGTCCTCTGTAATATTTTGTTTAGTGAATATCTTTCGGTCAATAGTACCAACAAAAGTAAAATGTGCTATTATTTCTTGTAGATCTTTTTTATGCATATTAAAATAAAATTATACATCATACAAAGAATTAAGGAGTAATTATGTCAGACATTCAATATAAAACCACATTTACTGCAGATGAGATTATGCAAAAAAAGACTGCATATTTGGAAGCAAAAAAAATTCTGACTTCATATTTACGAGAAGTTGCACAAATAATTGAAGATTCTGGAGAAACCCCAATTACAGGTGAAAACAGAAAAATGCTAATGGACAAATTTTCTATGATTGACCACCGACTTTGGGATAAATTTGACGTAGCTTCTTTTGAATATTTCGAAGCAAACGAAAATCAAGAAGCTTAACTCCCACCAATTCTCGTCTAAATTGAAACAAACTGTCCTATAATTGTATTTTTGTATAAATTTTGATATAATTCCATCGTTTGTTATAGATGGATTTGGCATTGCGCTTTATTTTTCTTTTCAAACATGTTCTTTAACATACCGCACCTCTATTCACTCAAGCAAGTTGATGGCATCCCACACTACTCCAGCACTCATTTTGCTTGAGTGAATAGAAATTTACCACTCAAAAAATTTGATAAACACATGGAGATGACAATGAGAAATATATTGTATGAAAAACCGTACGAAACCACTCTCGCGATGTTAATCGCCAACATTTTGGTGAGCGTTGCGCTGTGGAAAAATGAGGTAGTAATGCTTAGAGTTGTGGCCGCATTATGTTTTATGGCCACACTCATGCTAGTCGGCGCACTATTTGCTCTAGCCATATCCAAGGGAGATCCCACAATCGGTTTCATTGCATATACGATTCAGTTTATTTTGAATGCATGTGCAATTTTAATCGCTTTTGTTGGAAACTTTGCTGGAATGCTGGCAATGACCGGGTTGTGCTTTGGAGCTTTCATTCTCTCCAAGTCACCAATCTGGCATGTTGAAAAACCCTCATGGATGGCGAGCAAGTATACGCTGCCATTAATTGGGTTAATAATCGTTTTAGTTAGCCTGTTGGGAGTTTGGAAGTTTTGGGGGTAAAAAATGTGTTTTGAAGAATTGGTTGGGTGAAATATTTGCCCAACCTTTCTTTAAAATACTGTGCGGTATGTTTTTTTTAAATTAAAATTAAATTAAAAAACTTGATCATGCAGATCCGCTATGTTGTTGCTCTTCTAGTGTTGCTTGACCTCCAACTTCCTCAACCTCTTTCACAGTAAGTTCTTCTACCTCTTTGTGTAAGAAATCAGCTATTTGTTTTAGCTGACCTTCAGTTGCTGGTAACTCTTCTTTTTTTCCTTGCATATTTTTCTCCTTTCAACTAATACCATCTGATTATATCAAACATCAATGTCCATACTATAGAACTTCTATGAAAAGAAAAAATAATGTATTATCATCCATAATATGAAAATATTTGATGTCGCATCGCAAACTCAAGAAATTGCTTCTGCAAACCCAAAATTAATTGTCGAAAAGGAATGGCTGACGGAATTCGATGTTCCAGTAGAAGCAATTGATGTTTTAGGTTTAGAGGAACCAATTCAAAAATATGAACAACTATATCTCGTTCCTCTTTTTTCAAAAATTACTGCTGCAGAATTACGATCAATGATTCCAAATATATCCAAGTCAATAATAATAATTGGGCTTGATTTTCCAGTAAGTGAACACGAAAAAGGAACTGAAGTCCGAAGCAAAGATGGTACTCTCATTGGTGTGATGCATGATTCAAGCAATGTACTTAATATTGACCATCACATTCCGCTTACAGAAATGGCTCGTCCCATCTCAACTACCCCTCTAGTTACAACATATGTTCATGAACATGGTTCAATGGCTGATAAAGACTGTGTGATAATTATTAACCATGTAGATGCTGATAGCTTACTAAGTGTTTTAGTACTTACGGGGCAAGTTGATGCCTCAGACCAAAGATTTAACCAAGCAGCTATAGATGCTGATCACACCGGTCGAAAAAATAACATCGGTGATTTGCTTGTCGCGCTTGAACCAAAACGCGACTTAAAATTTAGCCTTTTCTGTCTCAATAAGTTTTTACGTAATGAAACGTTACCCGAAGAAGCACAATTACTTTTAAAACAAAGATTGTCTCAAAGAGACGAAGCGCAACAACTGGTTAATGACGGCAAATTGCAATATATGGGTAAGGGCGTGTACCTAATAATAAGTGAAAATACACTAAGAAGTGAATTATTCCCGCCGGCAAAAGAAGATGCTACCATTTTTGTTGTTGCAACTCCTAAAGCAGGAGGCTGGGAATACAAGGTTCGTGCCGGCAATGCTTTTCCAACAAACAAGAGACTAAATGAGATGGACATCCCTTATTTCGGTGGGCGCTGGAATGCCGGCGGAACCAAAAGACAAGGTGTCGTACCTATTGACCCCCAAACATATGCTCAATTAATTGCAGATAAATTATAAATTGCCTCAAAATTAAAATTGTCCTAAATACAAAGTTGTCCTAAAAAAATTTAACATTTTAATGTCCGTGTGAGCTTAATCTGTCCAAACCATCAACCTTTATATTTTTTCTAGTAATCCAATAAGCCGCAATTGCAGTAGTAATTGGAACGGCCATTATTAAGGCAATTGAACCAACCAAAGTTCTAATAATTTCTTCGGCAACAATTTCTGAATTTAAAATCACCCAATTCGGCTGAGTTCTAAAAAGTGTAAATAAAAGAAAAAGTGGCAAACTGGTGCCAGCATAGGCAAAAATTAAAGTATTAACCAAAGAGGCTACGTGATCCTTACCAACTTCTAAACCTCTAAAATACAACTCAGAAAAATCAAGTTTTTTATTCACTGCTTTTAATTGTTCAATCACAGCTGTCTGTGCCAAAGTTATATCATCCAAAATACCTAACGTTCCCAATAAAATCCCTGCCAATAATAGTCCCTGCAAATTAATTTTTTGCGCAGATCCAAATTGCAAGAAAGAAGCATCCTCTGAACCCAAACCAACAAAATGTCCAAGCTCGACAGCAGTTGTTGACAATAATGCCGCAAATCCCAAACAAATCATCATAGAAATAAGCGCAATGTGTGTTTGTCTTTTAAAACCATGAGAAACATACATCGTGACCACCGAAGTTACAGTAGCACCGATAAATGTAATCAAAAAAGGATTATCCCCTGACAAAATATGTGGCACAATAAATGAAATCAACACAAACAAACTAAAAATCATTCCCATGATTGAAAACACCCCACGCTTTCCTCCAATCATAATCACTAAAAAAGTAAATATAACCGCCAGCGACACCAAAACTGGAATACGATAAGTGTCATTCACAACAAGCTGTGTTTGGTTTTCCATTGATGGTTGCTGAGAAATAATAACCTTGGATCCAACACTTAATTTTTGATTTTCATTAAGAGGTTGGAACTCGCTGCCAAGCGTAATTATCTGTTCATCAGTGGAAGAATTGGGTTTAACTTTTACTGTTTGAACATAAAAACTTTGGCCATCTGTAGAAAAAGCTTGTTGACTAACAATTTCAATCACTTCGCCAACTTCGTATGTTTCATTTATTTCTATCATATTGACTATATTATCTCACCTTTTGATATCTCTCTAAATGTCCAACTTTGCTTTTAGTGATTTTTGCAAATATTCTTTTCCAAAGAAGGTAATTTTGAATACTAAATTGTGAAGGATAATTTTCCATTAAATATTCATCTCTTCTCTTTCTAACTGGCTTGCTCAACTTCATACTATGTGTTGCCAAAGAATTTTTACTTGTCCACAAATAAAGCTTTGGACGATTAGAAAGAACTTTATATTCTGGCATGAAGTTCTTAACATCTGCAGCCGCTCCAACATAGCGAGCAATTTGGCCAGCAATATTATGATCAGGATGATCAAATTTTCTCGTTGTTTCATTAGGGTGAAATGAAAAGATTGTGTCAATATTTTGTAATCTAACAATTGGCAAAACTGATTTTACAAGTGATTCAAAAGATACAAATGGCAAATTTAAATCTGGAAAACTAAGAATTTTATAACTGGCGTTCAAAAAACCAGCAGCATTTTTTAGTTCTTCTGCTCTAATTTGAGCCATGTCATGGGGAGTAAGTATAGATTTTGGAGGGATTCCCAACTCTCCAAATGTTAAATAAAGTAAGTAAGGTGAAACTTGAGCTTTAACAAAGGCAGTTTAAAGCTCCCCAAAACAAAGCTTCATCATCTGGATGAGCTAAGATGAACATCGGACGTTCGACGTTATTTAATATAGATTTTTCTAAGTTATTTTTCATAGTTATCCTTATTTTATTTGAGGTAATTTTACTATAATATGAAAAGATATGATGATCAAATTTGAAGTATGGTCGAAAAACGACGAAAAAGATATTTCCAACCTAATGAATAATCTTTATCATGAGGATCCAACTGGAAAACCAATAAGTTTAGAAAAAATTGAGCTCACCTTTAAAACACTTAGGTCTCAACCAGCTCGTGGAAAGATTTTAACAATAAAAAATGATAATGAAATTATCGGCTATTCAATTCTGATTAATTTTTGGAGCAATGAGTTTGGAGGAAACATATTAATGTTAGATGAACTATATATTAAACCAGAATATAGAAGCCAAGGAATTGGTTCGACATTTATTAATTATCTAATAAAAACCATGCCAGAAAATTCTGTGGCAATTCAGCTTGAAGTGACTCCAAACAATATCTTGGCAAAAAAACTCTATAAAAGGTTAGGATTTTCAGACTATGAAAACCATCTTCTGTCCTTAGATTTAAATTAATTCACCAAGCTTAGGCCACAAACCATCCTCTAGCAAAAAGCATAATTAATAAAAACTGCAGTGACGCACAAATAAAAATTAAAACTCTCCATAAAACTTTTACGCGATAATTTTTATTTTCAAATATATTTGCAAAACCTAAAAATATTGGAAATGCCAAAATTAAATATCTCGGAAATCCAGTTAATGTTCCTGACAATAAAGGTAATAGAATTATTGCTAAAGCAAATAATAAATATGAAAGTCTAACTTTTTTGATGAATGCAAAAACTAATCCAATTAGTGCAAAAATTAATGATGAAAATTCTAATAATGCTACCCAAAATTCATATTGTCTACATGAAACTGTTAAAAATATTTTTAGATATCTATATACAGTTATCAATGGAAATACAAATCCCTCCACCTCTCTACCATTACCCAAAGCAGCATGCGCATGAACAAAATAGAATGGGTCCTGCCAATGGTAATTATTAAAAGCTGCAAAGACAATTAGTAAAATAGGAGTAATTAAGAACTTTAAAAATCCAGACCATTTTTTACATAATGAATGAAAAAGATTGAATAGATTAAGTTTAAAATCTTTTTTATTTTTTGCAGAAAACATTTTTTTAGCATTCATTTCAAAACTAGTTTCACTAATTATGTATTCATAAATTAATGGAATTAAAATTAAAGTTCCTGGCAACCTTGTAATTGCCAACAGTGAAGAGAGGATAATTGCTTTCCACCATTTCTTTTTTCTAGCCAATAATAAAATTAACAAACTCAAAAATAAAAATAAACTTTCGGTATAAATTGAAACAAAGAAAAATGCTGTAGGAAAAACAAGAATTAAAATAATTGCTTTATCTACAATTTCCTTTTTAAAATCTAACTCCAATAATTTTTTGAGTAAAACTAAACTTAAAAAGAAAAATAAATTACTTAAAAATATACCTGACCAAAATAACAAACTTCCTGTAATTTCTAAATCAAAAATAGTAGCAATAAAGGTTGATAAGATTCTAATTAATATTGGATATAGAGGTAAAAATCTTCCTTCATCAATATACCCCCTATAAGAAATTGCTAAATAATGAACTCCGTCAAAATTCCCCCATGGATAAATTAATGAATCATCAACTTCAACATATTTGTCAACCTGTCCTGTAAAAATTGTATATAAAGATGAATCTCTAAATGGCAAAAAGATAGTGGCCAAAATAACTGGAATAATTAATAAAACTCTCCAAATAAGAAATTTTTTTATAAGTGATTTTATTTCTGTTTTTATTTCAAGTTTTGTTAGCATTTTTTAACCAATAATTTATATTCTTTAAGAACGTTTCAATTAATATCAATTTAATTTCCAAATATTACTACATACATATTATTTCCATGTCTAACGCAAACATTTTCATATTCTGGATTTAATTGTGCTTCTCTATGACCCTTAGTTGAAGAATCGAAACACCATTCAATAATGGCTGTTCCAGTCTCAGCAACAAATGAATCTCCAGTGGTCATGTTTCGACAATATTGATGAGCTAAGTTTTCAGCAACTTGATTGCCATTATAACTTTTAATAGGACCTGGCAAGTTACCTTGGTCTTCAAAATCTTTTGTAAATCCTGAGTGCCCATCCAAACCACCAAATAAAACTAAATCTCGAACTCGTTTTTCAGCGTATCTGCATAAGTTTTCATCAACATTCAAAGTTCGTACATTGTGAACTAATCTATAGTTATTCAATGCATCAATAACTTCTTGATCAGAAATTACTGGAAACTTTATTTCATTTGAAGTATTTTTTTGAGGCGCGACTGCGACGGTTTTTTGTGGACTGCCTAAAACTTGGACAACCACGCCAACCGTACCCATATATTTTAACTCAATAATTTTGGTTGCAAATCCAACTTCAATAAATTCATCATTTTTGATAGCAGCTGCTTGATTTTCATCAGAAAACCAAGAATTTACCACCGCTTGTTCTAGTGTCGGTCCAACCAAAATATTATGGTTAACGTAAGAATAATCATATCCAACTTCATCTAAGGCACCTTTCAAATCAAGTGAAAAATCTTTATCACTAAGATCAAATTCATATTTCTCTGCTTGCGATAACAAAATTGCAGCTGCAGTTGCTAGTGAATCATTGTATTCAAGCTCACCAACCTCATAGATTTTTCTTTCTTCATTTAACTTTTCTAAAATAATTTGTGGATCCAAACTTCGGTTATAATCCTTTGAAAGTTCAGCTTTCAAATAATTAAATTTTTCTTTTTCAACTATTCCGTAATTACTGAGAATGTCGGTAATTTGATTTGGAAAATGAAAGCTATTAGTTTTGATAAAATAATTTCCCAATGCAATATTCAAACCAAGAAAAAAAGAAAAAATGATCGTTCTAATTATAAATCTATGTGAAAAGAATCTAGAAAAAAATTTGCTAACTTTTTGAAAAAAACTTTTTATATTTTTCAAGAATACAAATGAATGCGAAATATTTTTTATTTTTGGTTTTTTTAAATTAAAAAGTTTCTGAAACTTTGGTAGTTTTGGAAATTTAATTTTCTTCATCAAAAACTCCGGATCGTTTCAAAAGTGGTATCAGCATCTCCATTGGAAGGCCATGTGTAAAACTACTCAACGAACCATTAATTTCAGAAATTAAATTTACCCCAGCTGGATATGCAGGACAAAATCCAGCCGACCATGTTAAGACTGGATTTTCTTTAACATATTTTTCTATTTCAGAATTTGAAAGATCTCTGAAAACTAAGCTTGTGGTTGCAACCGAGTTATATTCAAGTTTTTCAGTTGTATCAATGTATGCAAAACCGCTAAAACAAAGTCCGGCCTGACCAGATTGTTCTGCCAACATTCGTCGTGCTTCATTTAAGTTCTCAGGTTTTTCATATGCCTTGCCGTTAAAAACTGTATAGGTATCTGCTGCAATAATTATGTAGTGGTTATTATTTTTGACGCCGCTCTCCATTAGTGTTTTTTTAATAAAGTCAGCTTTCGCTTTGGCAATTTTTTGACACCTCAACTTTTGATCAACCTCAATGATATTTTTTTCATCAATATTTGCCGGCATAACTTCAAACGGTAAACCAAGTGCCTCCATTAACAATTTTCTTTGTGGTGACTGTGAAGCTAAAATAATTTTTTTCATTCTTTCCATCCATGTTCACTATAAAAAATATTTTGATTTCGTATATTAATTATTATAGTATAAATCAGTTAATTTTATTGACTTTAATAAATATTTGAAAAGCGAACATTCAGGCGAACTGCCTGCGAGAGCTTTTCAAATATTTATTATTTGGTATCTAAAATTAACAGCTTTTCTTTTCTAGATAACCTCTTAATCTCAGCTTCACGTTTAAAAGCTAGTGATTTACTAGAAAGTTTCTCAAAATAAACTAATTTTACTGGCAGGTGACTACGAGTATATTTTGCACCCAAACCACTTGAGTGTTTAGCCAATCTTTTTTCAAGATCAGTTGTTGAACCTGTATAAAGTGAATTATCACCACATTTTAGGATATAAACAAACCAGTTTTTCATCTTAATTATTCATTATAATCAATAATTTTGCTACAAATTTATCAAAAATCTAAAAGCTCTCTACTCGACTAAATTTTAACGATTAAACTTGACAAATAGACCTATAATATGTATAATCAGTATGTTGGCATTTCCAATGCGAGAATTGTCTTGCAAAGGAGATGTCTTCTTAACAAAAATTCAATCTCAGAAATGAGATTGTCTTATAATTTTCCTCAATTTTTAAACCCGTTCGTGCAGATTGCACGGACTACAAACAATCACTAGAAAGGTGAAAAGTTAAAAATGACTGGTACAACTGAGCATAAAGAAATTCCCACCTCTACAAAAGTTGTGGGTCTACTGCTGGTAACAGCAGTATTTGTTGGAGTTGCTGTGGCGACAGGGTTGGGCGATAGCCTAATCCTTTTCGCGTTAGCAGCAATCACAGTTGTAATCTTGTTTGCCGGGTTTAAGACAAAAGACGGCATGACAAAGTTTTTCTGTTTTGCTTGGGTAGTGATAGTAATACTTTTTGCGGCGTCCTACTTTATACCCGCAGACGCCTTTGAACCCAAGCCGGAAAAAGAAGTAGCTGCAGAGCAATCAAATGCTGAGCAGACAACTACTTTCCAAGATGAAGTTGACTCGCAAGAGGCAACTTCACTCGACACAACGAAAATCGTGACGGCTGAAACCGATTTAATAACTCAGGCTTTATCGTCACCAAAAGCCCTTTTGGGACTGTTGGTAGTATTGTTCGTCGGAGCTGTTATCGGTTGGTTCGCCAGGGGGGCAGTATCAAAATGAGGAAAATTTGCGGGAAAGTTTCTGACCGGCACGAGCGCAAGCGAGTGTTAGAAGAAACTTTCCCAAAAGTTTTAAAATAAAAATATTAAGAAGTTATTTCAATTTCACTGACAATCTTCATAAATTCCCTAAACCCAGTATTTTCTCTATTATTTTTTTCAATTTCTCTACAAAATTTATTTATTAATGCAGGTGTCGTGAATGGATTGCTATATTCTTTCAACACCTTATCAGAAATTTCAACTATAGCATTAAACCCTGCCTCAACATCTACAATCTCAAATTTTTCTCCAGTAATTTTCAAAGCGCCAGAATCAATGAGCGCGCAAATTACAATTCCAGCCATTTCACGATATGTATTAAAATCTGCATCTTCATCTGTTGATTCGTTATAATCACTTCCGCTTGATGCAACATATGAAGCATAATACGAAACTACAAACTCCAACATTTTTTTTGCTCTTCCAAAGTTTGGTTTAGTTTTTTCATCTTCCCAAAAAATTCTAATACCATTTGTATCAGCTTTAATTTCTTCGATCATCTCGCTGTGCTTTTGATAATATCCTACTCTTTTGGTATATAGAGCTTTATTCATGCTTAAAATTGTATGTCCTAATTCATGAACTGCTGTGGAAATGGTTGATAATTCAATCATTTCATCATCTGTTTTATAATCAATATTGTCAGGCTGAAATAGACCTTTATGAAAAGGAAATACAGTTTCCCTGCTAACATCCTCTATAGAATTAGAATATGTAAAAATTATTTTGTCAGCCACACCTTGATTTCTCCACAAAAGGTTGGGTCCCATACCGGCGAGCAAAATATCTGTAGTTACATACTTCAATTTTCCATTTTGATTGGGTTCATATTTTGATGAAATTTTCTTAGCTATTTTGGAATACTTTATATTCTCAGATTGGATTCTTTTTGATTCTTTTGTACTTAATCCTACATCCAAATTAAAATCAGCTTTTTTAAGTGGCCCAGTAATGTATATTTCACCAATCACTATTAAATCTATAGGCCATTCAGATTTTACGATCTCAGCCTGAAATTTTTCGACGTCTTCCCAAATTTTAGTAATGTTATTAAAATCTGTTTCACTTGAATCATAGGCATTGGCAACTGCTAATAAAAACTCCGCAAATCTTTTTCCTTTTTCAGGATAAAGTAATAATGTTTTTTCAGCTATTATTCTATATTTTTCAATAATTAATGGCACAACCTGAGGAAAAGCTTGTTTTAATGAAAGTCTTGACTCTTCTAAGATGTCATTTGTTTGATGATTATCTTGAGAAACCTGTGGAAACTTAATGACTTCATAAGTCCAAGATGTATTGTTACCTTCAGACTGAGGAAATTTAATTTTATTTGGAAGCAAATGATCGTAGGAATTTGTCAGCTGCATTAGAAAACCTTTACTTACTAATGGGCCTATTTCGTTCGTAAGTTGTAATGACAATAAAAATTGGTTTTTTTCAATACCCCAATTCTCGAATTTATTGTCTGGAATTTGTTCAATCCAATTTTCAAGTAAAAACATTTCCCACTGTTGTCTTAGAATTGAAATATTTACTAAAGTCTCCAAAATTTCAGGTGAAGAATATCTAACATCAGTAAATTCTGAAAAATATCTAATTTTTACTAAAGACTCTAAATATTTTGGATTTTTTAATATTTTTTTAATGTGAGAATTAGCGTCGCCATCATCAATTGACTTTTCCCAAATACCAACTAATTCATAAAATATTTCACTAATTTCTTGATTCCAAATTTCAGTTACTCTCGTAGATGCTAACTCTATTATTGATTCAGGTGAATTTATTTTTAACAGCTGGTCGGGTTGAAGTTCAATGTTGTTATTGAAGCCCTCTCTTAATTTTTTGTTAAATAAGTCCGCAATAAAATCGGATGTTGTTTGTTTTTCCAGTGGTCTATATTGAGTTTCAGGACTCCTATTTATCATATTTTTCTGAACATTATAATATAGAGCAAAATAATTGATAAAACTAAAATCGATTGCATCGTAACCTGCATGATAATAAAACACTTTTGATCTGAAATATTTCCAAAAATTTTTCTAAGTCTAGCAAAATGGCTACTAATTTCGTGAGGATGATGTTTTGGAACAATAAATTGTTGCAAGAAAAAATATAGTGTTTCGCCAGCACTTCTGACTATCCAAAAAACAAGAAATGAAATTAGCCAAAATTCTGGATTATTAATTATTACGCTATAAAAAGCCAAACCGCTATGCAACATTCCAAAAACAAACATATCTTCCCAAACAAAAGCCCCAGATGGTGAAGCCCACCACCAGATGAAATCACATTTTTCCTTATTATTTCTAATTTTTGAAACAGAAATTAAGGACAAAGATAAATTTACCAAGCCCCAAAAAGAAATTAATATTAAAGACATAATTGAATTGTATCAGATTGACATATAGACAGTAATTTTCAAAATCTGCTAGAATAAATTTATGCTTATTTCCGAACTCTATCACAAACATGTTATCACCATTTCTCAAGAAGCCACTATTTTTGAATCTCTCAGAATCTTAATTGAGAAAAAAGTTAATGGTTTAGTTGTACTTGATAATGACAAAAAAGTTGTCGGAATTCTCGCTCTTCAAGATATAGCCGCTGCCACAATTCCTCGTCAATTTCGTCACAATATCCAAATGGCTGCTGCGATGTATCGTCCTGGTTTTTTTAGTGAAAATTGTGCTGAGCTTCAGAATAAAAAGGTGAGTACAATCATGAGGAAAAAATTTACTATTACCAATCTAAATGACAACATTATGGCCGTCGCAGCTGATTTTTTGAAAAATGATTTATACATTGTTCCAGTGATAGAACAAGGAGAATTGTTGGGTGTTATTACTCGTTCAGAGATTAAAAAGGCACTTGCCTATGGAATGAAGATGCCAAAATATTATAACGAAATGAAAGACTCAGTAGACAAACCTAATAAGGCTTAAAGCAGAGATAAATATATGGAACTTTTTGGATTATCAATTTTCTCAGTCATTTCACTAGCAACTCTATCAGTTGTTTATTTTTTTCTAATCAGTGAAAAACTTAACAAAGTGATTGTCTCAATTTTGGGTGCCACAATATTAATTTTGATGCAAGTATTTAGGACCGCCACCAATTCTTCACAAAAAAATGCCTTTGAGTTTATTGCTAATAATTTAGATATTTTAGGCTTTGTAATAGGCATGATGGTTTTGGTTGGAATTGTTAAAGAGTCTGGAATATTTGAAGCGCTAGCAATTTGGATTGTTAAACTAGTGAAAGGTCATCCTGTTTTGTTGTTAATTAGCTTGGGATACCTAACACTTTTTATGACTGCTCTCTTTTCAAACATTCCTACTGTATTAATTATCATTCCAATTCTGGTTATCTTAATTAAAACATTCAAACTTCCATATTTACCATATTTTTTCGTTACGATCATGATGTCAAATATAGGTGGCGCAATGACTCCAATCTCTGATCCAACCACCTACTATCAAGCTAAAACTGTTGGACTTAGTTTTGCAGAGGTTGTTTCTAATTCTGGGTTAATTGTAATGATTCTGTCGGTCGTAACTTTAATTTATAGCATTATTATTTTTAAAAAAGACTTGAGCTCAGTTGTTGTAGACAAAAAAAGTGTTGAATTCTTTAAACCAAAAGCCGCAATAAAAAATAGAAAAATTCTTTACAAAGGACTGCCAATATTAATTATGGTAATTCTGATTATGATATTCAAAGAACAAATTCATAATCTTTTGGATATCACGATAGATAACGCTACTATAACTATTGGTGGTGCATTTTTGGCTATGATGATCTTTCATAGAAAACCTTATAAAGTTTTTCGCGAACTAATTGATTGGGAAATTATCTTCTTTTTCATGGGTTTGTTTATTATTGTTGGCTCTCTTGAATTCACTCACGTAATTGAACTTCTCGCAGCACAATTAGTAAAAATATCAGGTGGAAATATTACCTATCTAACTTTAATGATTTCCTCAGGATCTGCTGTCATTTCAACATTTATTGATAATGTGCCATATAACATCACCATGGTTGGCGCAATTAAATCGATGGAAACAGCAGGGATTACAGTTTATCCACTATGGTGGGCTTTAAATTTAGGAACCTCAATTGGCGGAGGCGGTTCTCCAATTGCTGCTGCATGTAATGTGATTGCTTTCGGTCAGGCAGAAAAAGAAGGTTGGAAAACTTCTTTCTTTAAATATCTTGGATTGGCTATGCCTTTAGTTATTATTAATAGCTTGATTACTTTTGGAATTATTTGGCTTAGATATATTGCTGGCTAAGTATTTATTAAATTAACTCAATAATGTTTAAAACAAGGAAATATCTAACTTAATAGCCTTAATTTTTTCCATAGCAGCTTGATAACCCATATCAATTGCTTTAATTCTCTTCTCACGATATCTTAAACTTGACCAATTAATTATATCGGATACATCTGGCTCAATCACCCAATCTGCTTCACTACATAATTCTTGACCTAATCTATACCTAATAAGTTTTAAAGAAGCTTGAACAACTGTGGTTGCCTTAGTTTTACTACTAAATTCAAATTTTCGGTAATTATAATCATCTAAATTTATAGCAATTACTTTGTCGGCTCCCAATTCTCTAGCTGCTCTGATAGGTACGGGCTGAGAAATCCCACCATCAATTAAATAACTCCCATTATCATGAAACATGTCAATAAAACCAGGCAGTGAACTACTGGCTCTTACAGCTTTTGTCAAACTTCCTTTTGAAAAAATAATATCCTTTGTAGTTCGGATATCAGTTGCAATTGCTGCGAACTTTATGTCTAAATTTTCAATATTCGCGTCATTGAAATACCTGTCTAAAAATGACTCCATGTTATTTCCCTTAATTATACCTGATCTCAATGCAACATCTGAAAAAGTTGCTAAATCATTTAGTTTGAGATTCATAAAAATGTCTTCTACCCATTTAATATCTTTTGTAAGTGCGTAAAAACCACCTATGACAGCACCAGAACTTGTTCCCGTAATTACATCGATTTTGATATCTGACTCAACTAAAGCTTTTATCACTCCAATATGTGCGAAACCTCTCAGTCCGCCACTTCCAAGTGCAAGCCCAATTTTTTGTTTTGAAGACATATTATTTTGTTAGCTTATCATAAAATGATTGTATTTGTTGAGAGTACTAATCAGTGTGGTAGCTCGTTGGTCATCCGCCATGTTCACTTGGCGGTCCGAATCGGACGTACTTGGAACTTTACTACAAGAAGAAAAAGCTTTTTACTAGATATTTTTTCTAATCATGAGTAAGTTTTTTGATCTGTATTTTTCTGTAAGCACTTGTTTTTTTTAATTTGGTCTCATCAATAATAATATTTACTTTTAAATTGAATATTATTTTTCTTTATTTAACGCTATACTGAATTTACTATTATAGTTGTAAATGAAAAGGAGATAAAAATGACAGATAATAATTATAAAACAACTTTTACCACTGAGGAGGTTGAGCAAATGAAACTAATCTATATCGAAAATAAGAAAGTGCTAATCTCATATTTAAAAGAAATATCTGATTTAATAGAAGATGCTGGAGATAACCCTTTATCTGGAGAATTAAGAAAAATGGTAATGGACAAATTTTCGATGGTGGATCATCGTCTTTTAGATAGATTTGATGCTAGTTCATTTGAATATTTTGAGGCTAAAGAAGCCGTTGAAAAATAATTAGCTTTTCTTTTTACTTTTTGTATCAATGATCTCTATTTTTTTTCTAAAGTATGATGTAATAAAAAATAGTAATAATGTTAATATTCCAAGTATAAAAGCTATATATAATGATTTTGAAAAATATTGTCTTGCAAAAATAACTTCAAAAATATTAGTCTTTATTGTAAAAATAGTTGGCTGACTAAAAGCTGGAACTAAATATAAAAGTACCCAAGAAGAAAATAAAATAAAAAAGCCAACTTTTAAGAAATTAAAAAGCTTATATAAATAGTAAATATTTTTATTTTTCATAGTTTTTATTGTAGCTTTTCAAGAATATTTTATCAACTTTAGTGTCTAACTATTTATATTTTGAAACTCTTTTCAGACCAATGCGGAGGGAGGGGGATTTACCCTCGTCACGCTCGCATTCTTATATTATTTTGAGGCTCGCTTGATCGGGCACCTTGCTTCTCATCCCCTTCCATACTACTCAACAATTATCGACTTCGTCGATATTGCTGACCAGTGCGGAGGGAGGGGGATTCGAACCCCCGTGAGACGTAAGTCCCCCAAGCTTTTCGAGAGCTGGCCGTTAAACCACTCCGACATCCCTCCACTTTTTAATAATTACTCAATAACATTGTACAAATTTTTAAACTTCAAAATGTGAAATTACAAAAATCAGTAAAATTCCCAAGAAAAATAAAACTAAATGCTCAAATTTCTGTCTTTTATCTAAGTCGTCATGATGAAGTTCCGGAATCAAATCTGATAAAGCGATATACAAAAACATTCCCGCTGAAAAGGCCACTGTATAAGGAATTAGCCACTCAGCTGTTGCGCTAAAATAGTAAGCAATGATTGCTCCAAGCACTGAAAAAAGTGCTGACACAAAATTATAAAAAAGCGCTGAGTTTTTTTTCACTCCTGCCCCAACCATTATCGAAAAATCAGCAATTTCTTGAGGAATTTCATGAGCCGCCACCGCAATTGCGGTAAAAACCCCCAGCTTTGGATCAACCAAAAATGTTCCAGTAATTAAAACTCCATCAATAAAATTATGGAAGCTATCCCCGATTGTTATCAAATATGCAGTTGGTTTAGGATTGTGGCAATCATCATCATGGTGGTGATGCCAAAGTACCAATCTTTCCAAAACAAAAAAGAAAACTATTGCCAAAAATACGGTGGTAAACATATTTTGTGGTTCTAGAGATTCCATGGATTCTGGAGCTAAATGAAGTAATGAGGTGGTTAATAAAACTCCAGAAGAAAAGGCAGTTAGCTTAAGTGTAAAATTTCTTGACCAAGTTTTTTTTAGAGATAATAGAAAGGATCCAAACAAAGAAAGTATGCTGCTGATAAATGTTAGAAAAATAATTTTGGCAAGCATAATGAATTTCTTTCTAGAGCATCGCTCTCACCTCGTACCCAGGCATCTTCTCGAGCCTGAAGTATCACAACTTGTGCACCCAGTGTGATTCGAACACACGACCTTCTATTCCGCAAACAGATGCTCTATCCAACTGAGCTATGGGTGCAAACATTTTTGTTACAAACGATATTATACCAGAGAAAATTGATTGAAATTAAATATAATTAGGAATCAAGATCGAGAGGAACTTTATTTTTCAACCAATCTGCAAATTTCTCAGTTGAAGTAAGGGCTGGCTTTTGCATAAGCAAAACCTCAGATAAAATTTCTTTAAAAGTTTCTTCTTTTTCATTTCCTAAAAGCAATGCAAGTCGATGTGGAAATCTTCCAACTTCAACATGAAGGATTTTTTGTCCATATTTTTCATCAAACCAAAATCTGCCAAGTTCATCCCAATAGTACAAATCTTCATCAGATCTAATTCCGTAAGATGTAATCTTATTTGTAATTGCGTGAGGTGGAATTGTTGACATGATATAGGCTAAAAAAACTAAGGCTATAACCACTGCAATTGTTAACACTTGACCAGCAAAAAATAAAATTAAACAAAGTAAAATCGCAATCGTCATAACGGTGGTGTGATATTGCCTATTTCTTTTTTTGAACGGCCTACTTGGTGAATCCCACTCAAAAATAGTATCTTCTACGCGTGGCTTTGGAATATCTTTAAAATAATCAGCATACTTTTTATCATGCTCATTATCATTTTCATTTTCGGACATCATATAAAATAAGTGTACACTAAAAAAAACTAGACAAAAAGATATAATTGAATGGTATAATATTTCTCTTGACTAGAAGTATGGAGAGCTGGCAGAGTGGTCAATCGCAACGGTCTTGAAAACCGTGACCTTTATGGTCCCGTGGGTTCGAATCCCTCGCTCTCCGCAATGTACAAAAAATGGACTTTAGTTCATTTTTTTGTACATAATAAGTGGGGATGACTCGTGCCCGCTAAGTGAACTTAGTTCACCTAGCAAATACTCTTAGGGGTGTGCCCGATCAAGTGAGCTTCAATATAATGTAAAAATGTGAGCATGACGAGGGTAAATCCCTCGCTCTCCGCCATATAATCTTAATCAAGTATCTCCACATATTTTGTGATGAAATACGCAGATGAAAATCAATTTTAATTGACATAAATATATTTGACTCATTTACTTAATTAATGAAAAAAAATAATCCACTAAAATTTATCTATTGGCCATTTTTAGCAACTAGAGCTAAATACCTAGCACAACTTATTTCTCCACATGTTAAATCACTAAAAAATGGTTTGGATGTGGGTGCGGGCAATATGCTAATTTCAAAATATATTTCTTTAAACTCAAAAGTAAAAATCAATGGATTAGATGTTATTGATATGAACCTAACCGATCTCCCTCATGCAATCTTCGATGGACAAAAGATTCCTTTTAAAAATGATTTTTATGATTTTTCTATGTTAATTGGTGTCTTACATCATATTGAAAAGCAAGATGTTATCTTAAAGGAAGTTAAAAGAATATCGAAAAAGAGAATTATTATTTTTGAAGATACATATAAAAGTAATATTGAAAAGCAATGGGTAAAACTCAGAGATGTTTTGGGAAATATTCCAGAAGAATTAAGTATGAACTTTGCTTTAAACTTTAATTCTGAAAAAGAATGGGAAAATAAATTTAAAAAAATAGGATTGAAAATTGTATACAAAAAATCTTTTTTCAATTTTTTGAGATTCACTCATCATACTTTATATGTATTGAAAAAATGATTTTAAATATTATTAATCTATAGGCCTCACTTTATCGAGAAAAAAAGTTCCAATTTCATCCCTCGCTCTCCGCCATTAGACAGAAAGTGAGCTTTAGCTCAGTTTTTGTCAAATTTAACTGAGGGATGACTCGTGCCCGCTAAGTGAACTTAGTTCACCTAGCAAATACTCTTAGGGGTGTGCCTGATCAAGTGAGCTTCAATATAATGTAAAAATGTGAGCATGACGAGGGTAAATCCCTCGCTCTCCGCAAAGAAAATTTATACCACGTGACTGTGAAAATTTATTCCTTAATTTCAGTCTCCGTCAAAAAAGACGGAGACTGAAACAAGAATTTTATTACTATTTCCAATTTGATTGAGGGATCAATGATCCCACCTGGACTCCTCCCAAGAGTTTTTCCTTGGCGATCTTATCAGTGCCATAGAAAAACATGTATTGAGAGCCCAACATTTGGGCGCAGGGTGAACCCTCAATCGCGGGCACCGTTGTGCAGCTCCAGTTGGCACCATCCCAACTGATAGTGGCGACGACACCGTCAGAATTAGTGAGCGTATAAGTCGCGCTCGAAACAACTTCTACCGGTGCAACTGTGCCACAAGCTGCAACAACAACCATTGTGGCGGCCAAAACCGCCAAAAACCAAAAACTAAACTTGCTTTTATTCTTTTTCATTTCTTTCTCCAAATAAATTTATTTGAGCAAGTTTGAATTAAATTTCATGCTTGCCCATGCCAAGCGCACATATTTTATTTTTATATGCAATTAGTATGGGCAAGCCATCATTAAATTTCTAAATCACGTGGTATGTTAAAGAACTTTGGTTATTTTCAGTTTATTGTTATGCGAAATAACAAGACTAAATAATAACCTATAGTATTATACCACAGACTTATTGTATTTGAGCATAAAAATTTAATTTATCAACTTTCTCGATCATTTTGATGATATAATTGATGTTTATTAAATAAAAAAATGTCAAATCAAAATACAATAATCAGGTTTGAAAATGTTTCATTTTCATTTAACCACAACAAAATAATTTTAGATGAAGTTAGTTTTTCAGTACGAAGTGGTATGAAAGTTGCTTTGATGGGCCAAAATGGCGCTGGCAAAAGCACCCTATTTCAACTTCTAACTGGTGCTATTAAGCCAGATTCTGGCGAAATTTCAGTGGACAGAAGTCTCACAATCGCAACTGCTTATCAAGTTATTCCTCCTGCAGACCTAAAACTAACAGTGCTTGAATACTTCAAAAAATACTGTCCTAAAGAAGATCATGAAGTCAAAAAAAGAATTGCTCAAGTCTTAGATGCAGTTAATCTAAAAACTAGTAATGACAAATTGCTCACAGACTTTTCTGGTGGCCAACAAGCTAGACTGTTACTTGCAGCTGCATTGATTCAAGACCCAGATCTTCTCTTGTTGGATGAGCCTACAAATAATCTTGATTTTGCAGGAATTGAACACCTAACTAACTTTTTGGTTAATTATCAAAAAAGTGTAGTTGTTATTTCTCATGATGCTAATTTCTTAAATACCTTCACCAAAGGCGTGCTTTATTTAGACAGTTTTACCAAGAAAATTGAGCAGTATGCTGGCGACTATTATGATGTCGTTGAAGAAATTGCAGCCAGAATTGAAAAAGAAAATCGTTTAAATGCCCAAAAAGCTCGAGGAATTCAGGAAAATAAAGATAAAGCTAATTTCTTTGCTCACAAGGGTGGAAAAATGCGTAAAGTGGCCAAAAAAATGAGAGAAAAAATTGAGCTATTTGAAAGCGAAAAAGTGGACGTTAGAAAAGAAGACAGAACTATTAAACCATTTAAAATTCCTGTGCAAAAAGATTTTCCAAATGACGTTATGAAAATTACCTCCTTCACAATTATGGATGGTACTCAAAGAATTACAAAACCCGCCGACATAATTTTAATGAAGAAAAGACATTTACAAATTATTGGTCCAAATGGAATTGGCAAAAGTACTCTGATTGAATCAATGGCTAAAGGAACACATCCTGGGCTAGTACTACCACCAAGCCTAAGGGTTGGTTATTATCGACAAGATTTTTCTACACTTAATTTTGAAGACACTGTTTATCAGGCACTTTCAAAAGCTCTGCAAGAATCTGGAGATGATCGAGGTGAAGAATATTTGCGTTCAGTGGCATCAGGATTTTTGATTGACTCTCACTTAATTAAGTCAGAAATTGGCAGTTTGTCGGAAGGTCAAAAAGGCTTAGTTGCTTTTGCGCGCTTAGTTTTATTAAGACCAGGTTTGTTAATTTTAGATGAGCCAACTAATCACATTAATTTTAGACATTTACCAATAATTGCCACTGCCCTAAATGATTTCGAAGGTGCTATGATTTTAGTATCTCACGTCGATGAGTTTGTGTGGCAAATTCAAATAGATGACGTGTTGGATTTAGAAAGGTAAAATGATGAATGAATCTAACAGGTACGAAACTGATTTTAGCCACCTTTCAATTGGAGAACTCAGAGCAGCTAGAATCAGAGTAATGGATTCATTAGTAGAAGCAAGAGAAAACGTTAAAGTTATCGCTAATAAAACAGGCACAACAAGTCATGAACTTATGACAGCTCATACCGATATTTTAAACAAACAATCCACCCTATCAAAAATTAAATATGCAATCCAACAATGGGAACAAAGAAATAGCAAATAAGCTACCATCTCAACCCCTTAATACTTCCCCACATTACAGCCAAATCTGACGAGATTTGCAGTACCGGGTACCAATAAAAACTTTGCTTTGAGTAGCGATAATTCTTAACAATTGACCACAAAATATATAGAAGCATTAGCACCGGTAATAAACCGAATAATATCCAAACGTTTTGTTGCCAAAAGTACTGATAAATTCCAAAAATTAATAACAAAAGTCCAACAAAATATCTTCCAAAAATCAATAAAACTTTCGGTCTAACAATACCAGCTTGAATATCTCCACGGGCAAATCTAAAAATCATGTTTATAAAACTTTTTAGAGTTTTTCGTGGCAGCCAATAAACAATAGCCGTCTTTGCAAATCCAATTTCAACCCCAGTATTTTTCAACCTTTTGGAAAATTCGTAATCTTCATTATCACTTAGATTTTCATTAAATTTTCCAGCATTTTGCCATATTTTTTTGTTAAGTAAAACAGACCGTGTGGCGGGCAAAAAGTTATTCTCGTCCAACTTATCTGGCATCACTAAAACATATGGCACAACCGCTTTTTCAAATGAAGTACTTGCCTTAGCAGAGTAATAACCAGCAACAACTTGAGCTCCTATTTTCCTCTGCTTTTGTGTTAATTCCTCGAGCCAGTACTTATCCAAAATACAACCACCATCAGTAATTGCAATCCAATCAAAACTTGAATTCTCAATCGCAAAGTTTCTGCCCTTACTCCTATTTCCTTTTTTAGTTAAAATTTTGATTGGAAATTTAATGGTTTTTTGGGTTTTCTTAACAAATTTGTTAATAAGTTTAATTGTTTTATCTGAAGAACCACCATCAACAATAATAAATTCATTTGGCAAAATAGTTTGCCCAACCACACTTTCTAATAAAGAAATAATTGTTTCTTCTTCATTTAAAATTGTGATAATAAGAGAGACTTTTTTCATTTTTAGTTCTTATAGTTTAGATTGGTATATTAATATTTATAATAGTAATTGAATAAATATTTATATTTTAACTTTTCTCCAAAGTTTCAAGTATAAATTCAAAACTTTATCCCATGTTTGTTGCTTGGCAAACTCTCTTGCAAACATACCAAATTGAAGTTGTGATTTTGGAGAATCAAATAATAATACAATCTTAGCAATCATTGAATCAATTGAGTTAGTAATCAGCATAAATTTAGAACCAGGATAACTTTCTAAATATGCTTTTTTTAATTCATTAGAATAAAATGAACAAACATTATTAGCAGTTAATTGAGCTTCCAAAATTGAAAGATATGATGATGCAAAAACTAAATCTTTACCCACTAAATATTTACTAATATTTTTTACAAACCCAGTAACCTTTCCCAATTTTTCGCATTGTTTTCGAAATTCTCCTTCACCAATCCAAATAATTTCAACCTCTTTACCTAAATTTTTCAGGGCATTAACAAGCTGAATATATTTTTTGGTATCGTTATCTTGTGAAAGTCGGCCAACAAATGCCAGCTTTATTGTCTTCTTATTTTTAGTTTTTTCTTCTTTAAAATTGATTTTAGATTTGGTTAATCTTTTTGGATTAATACCTCCATAAGTTACAAAATCCGGTTTATCAAAGTAAAAATCTTGAATCCATGAACCAACATGAATAGACCCAAGTGAAAGTTTTGAATAAAGATATCTTTGAATCTTGGCATTAAAACTCACGGGGTAAGTTGTTTCCCAACCATGAAAAGTGATAAAAGTTTTTTTTCTAATTAACCTAAAAACTGGAATAATCCACCAAAAAACGTCATGAACATGAACAATGTCAGCTTGATCAAAAAGTTCTCTGTGTTTCTTGATAGCTGTCCAAGTTTTAATCTTTAGTAAACTAGGATTTTTTTCATCTTGAAAATCTGGAATTCTAACAATCTTGACGCCATTATAATTTGTTGAATCTGCCAATTTTAAATCATGCTTAGTGGTGACAATAGTGACCTCATGTCCCAATTTAACCAATAAAGAAGAAATTTCTTTTAAATGTATCTCAACTCCACCCAAGTGTGGCAAGTAATATTTGGCAACATGAACAATTTTCATTAGTTTTGGTTTTTCAGGCGCAATCTTCCTGCAAGGATAATAACATTAAATACTGCCAATCACTCATTAGATTTTACTACATACAGGAGAATAAATGACCTAGATATGAAATTAAGACTATTTAAAATTTTTGCAATTACTTTATCAATATTCCTATATTTGATGAAAAATAGCCCAATTGTAAAGGCAGAAACTATTTTATTTCAGGATGATTTTAGTAATGGCTTTGAAAAATGGGACTCTGTGAGAAATACTTTTGACATGTGGAGCATTGTTGATAATCAAGCAAATGTTTTGGTTAATAAATCATCAACTTTAGCTGAGCTTGTTCCAAAAGACATCTATTGGAATCCTAATTGGAAAAATATTATTTATGAACTCGATTACAAATATATTCAAGGAGCTGATAAAAATATTTCTTTTGGTTTTAAAGACGTTCTGAATTGGTATGAAATACATTTTGTCGGCAACTCATTTTTTCTATCGCATGTAAAAAATGGCAAGGTGGTTTGGGACTTTAGTGACATTGCTCATTTAGGAATTAATGTTTTTCATCACGTAAAGATTCAGCTGAATGAAGGTCAAATTATTATTAAAATTGATGAAAATGAAATTGTTAATATTGTTGATCCAACATTTGATAATGATTATGGAAAGATCGGGATTAAAGCTGGCGCAGGAACAATTTTTCCGACTCAAGCAATTTATGACAATATCATAGTTAAAATGTTAAGTTCTCAATCAAATATACTTAACATCATTCCACAGAAACAAAATGATCCAATTTGGGCAAATGAAGAATATGACTCTGCTTCAAACTGGGCAGATGAAACGAATATCGACCGCTGGGGATGTTTAGTTACTTCAATTTCAATGATTATGAATTTTCATGGCATAAATAAAATGCCAGATAATAATCTAGTAAACCCATCAACAATAAATACATGGCTAAAATCTCAACCGGATGGTTATTTAGCAAATGGCTTAGTCAACTGGATGGCAATTTCGAGACTGACTAAAGAAATTAATAATAATTATCAAACTCCAAACCTTGAATATAAGAGAGTTTCTGGACCTGAATTAACTACCGCAAAAGCTGAAATTTTAAACAATAAACCAGTAGTCTTACAGATTGATGGTCACTTTTTAGTTGGAGACGGCGTGGTAGAACCAAGCACTAACCAAGTTACAGCTCCCGGCAATGAAATAATAACTGAGGATTTATACATAACTGATCCTGCATACAATTATCAAAAATTTTCAGAACATCAAAAGGACCTTATCTCAACCAGAACGCTGACTCCCAGTTTTACTGATTTGAGTTACATTCATATAAGCACTGATGAAAACACAACAATTGAAATTAAAAAAGCTGACGGAACGCAAATAAATAATTTGCAAATATTTACAGAACATCTTAGTGATTTTGTAAGTAATGAAAATTTACCAGCAGGTGGTGAATCACAAAATAATTCGCAATCCATGAAAATTATTGAAATTGAAAAACCAGAAAATGGTGAATATTTATTAGATATTTCTAGGATCTCTTTGGGGGAATCAAAAGTAAATATTTTTGCTTATGACATGAATGGCAACTTATCAAATTTATCTTACTCAGGTGTGGTTGGAACAAATAAGCTTAGATTTATTTTACATTATCAAAATCAAGGAGTTTCAACGATTAATAAAAACTTAGGCTTTGAAACACTATTGAATGACCTCAATGAGTTGTATGCAAGTAAGAATATCAAAAAACATTATGTTTTTGTTGAACTAAAAAAATACACTCAGTTTGCAATAAATAGTCTACCTGAAAATAAACCAAGATATAATAATTTAATTAGAAATTTGATTGAGTGGTACTCACCACAAATTACTCAAAACGAAAAAATACTTCTAGAACTGAGATTGTCGGAAATAGCAGGTATAATACAAGAGTGAAAAATCTTAATGATAATAAAGTTACTAGTAATTTTTGGGCAGATCTAAAAAAACCAATCATTGGTTTATCTCCTATGGATGGAGTTACCGATCAGCCTTGTAGAAAAATTCAAAAAAAATATGGCAATCCTGATGTTATTTACACCGAATTTGCCAATGTTGAAGGAATTTGTCATGGCGCTACCTCTCTCTTAAAAGATTTCATTTATGATGAATCTCAGCGCCCAATAGTTGCTCAAATATACGGCAAAACTCCGGAGAGCTTTAGACAAACTGCAATTATTCTTTGCCAACTAGGTTTTGATGGGATTGATATTAACATGGGCTGTCCTGCAAAAACTGTTGAACATTCTGGCTCTGGGGCAGCGCTGATTAAAACACCAAAACTAGCACAAGAAATAATTAAATCAGTTAAACAAGGAATTAAAGATTATCTAGCTGGACAGCGAGCAAAAGATTGTCCTGACATTTCTGAAGAAATTTCCAATGCTGTTGAAAAAAGACATCAACTTTTACCACAAGAATATCAACAACCTCGAAGTATTCCAGTCAGCGTTAAAACAAGAATTGGTTACTCTACTCCAGTTGTTGAAACATGGATTCCAAATCTTTTGGAAATGGAACCCGTTGCAATTGCCCTTCATGGCAGAACATTGAAACAACAATATTCTGGATTTGCCGACTGGGATGAGATAAAAAAAGCAGCTGAACTCTGCCACCAAACTAATACTTTAATTCTTGGTAATGGTGATACAAAAGATTTAAATGAAGCTCATGAAAGAATTGAAAAATATGGAGTTGATGGAATTTTGATTGGCAGAGCTACATTTGGAAATCCATTTGTTTTCCAAAAAAATAATATTGAAAATCACAAAAATATTTTTGAAGTTGCGCTAGACCATTCATTTGAATTTGAAAAGACATATTCACATGATCCAAAACATAATTTTCTTCCAATGAGAAAACATCTTGGCTGGTACACAAGAAGTATCTCAAATGCAAAAATTGTCAGAGCCGAACTTTTCAAAACTAACAATGCTAATGAAGTTGAAGCAGTTTTGAGAAAATTTGAGTTGATTTAAACCTATTGGTGCAAAGGCATGAAGAGGATATAATCAGCATATTGTTTTTCAGTTCTGCAAATTTAAAATGGTCGTATAGCTCAGTTGGTTAGAGCGCACCGTTCACATCGGTGAGGTCTCTGGTTCGAGTCCAGATACGACCACAGAAAAATATCAGGCTCGGATGACCACTACGTGTTGGAATTACCACCCTACCTCGGACGTTTTTTTACTACTGCGGCCTCCAAAACCCACCCAATCTTAACTAAAGATTCTCACGTTAAAATGATCTGTGCTTAAAATCATTACTTTAATATTCAACTTTATAAAAACTGAAATAGTTGAAATTATCTTTCCTGAATATTGTGTGGGCTGCAATAAAATAAACACACTAATTTGCAATGATTGTTATGAGCAAATAGAGTTCATTTCTTTTCCTTTTAGAAAATCAGATCAAATAAAATATCTCGATGAAATTACTGTGGTAGTAAAGTATCAAGACACAATTGCAAAATTAATTCATACATTTAAATACAGAGGCGTGATTGGAATTGGAAAAACAATTGCAAACTTAATTTATCGAAGCGCAAATATTTCAAATTCAAATTACTTGATTCCTGTGCCGATTCACAAAAATAAAAAGGCAATTCGAGGTTTTAATCAAACAGAAATAATCGCAACTGAATTATCAAAACTAACTAATATTCCATCAATTGATTTATTAATCAAAATCAAAAATACAGCCAGCCAAATGTCTATTAAAAATAAAGAACAAAGAAAATCAAATGTTGCCGATTCTTTTCAAATCAATCCAAAGATTAGTAAAATTCCAGAAATTGTGACCTTAATTGACGATGTCATCACAACCGGTGGTACACTCAATGAGTGCGCAAAGATTTTAAAATTACATGGAACAAAAAAAGTAATGGGCTTAGTTTTGGCACAAAAATAAACCCTATCGATAGATTTTGGTACAAAAAAGTATATAATATCCAGTCTATGGGGATGTATTGCTTTGACGTGATACGTACTTTAACATTTGCAGACCATCTTTGACTAAGAAAGATGTAAAACAGAGTCAAAAAATAATTGCAGATAAAATTGCAACTGCTAAGAGTATGTTAACAAAGGTTAAATCCGATGTTGCCAGTTACTTCTCAGCACCTTCTTACGCAGCTTTAGTTGCTTAATTAGGCATTCTATTAAATAATCTCATTGGCGTTTTTAATTAGAATGACTCAACCCAGTCAATGTGACGACAAAAACTCGTTTGTTGGTTTTTGCTTAAGTAAAAGTTGACAAAGATTGTAAAAGCAGGGTTTGTTTATTCTCCTCTTTTACATTAACAAAAATAAACTATGTCTGTAGATAATGCTAACTTACTGTTGCGGACACGAGATCATTACTCGTCATCTCCACAAAAATGCTAAATAACTCAGAACAAGCCTAATAAGCTATTTCTGGGTTTGCTAGTGAATAATTTCCCAAATAAATAATTGAAATAACTAATCTTATAGTATATAATTCAGTGTTGTTAATTTTTCAAAGGAGCAAACGCGCTCCTAAACTATCCCTATTTGCTGGAGGCAAAAGATGAAGTGGTACGCAAAGATTCAACACAAAACAAATAAAATCACGTACTGGATTTTGGAGAAGGATTTCCATCTCTACAAGAAAGAACATGATAAGATTGATCGGAGGTTAGCCAACAAAAAGCCAACCGATTAATTTCCAAAAGAATCCCCATCTTGCGATGGGGATTTTCTTCATATAAATGCAAATAGTCTATAATACCGACATGTTTCATTCATCTTGGCTGCAATGCTGCTGCCATATCTTTCTGTGAAAGGAGGTAATAAAAGATGACTGACGACAAAAAAGTTCGGATGAGATACGAAACCAAATCCATCAGCCTCGTTTTAGAGATTGATGAAGATTGGGTTTGGTTATTCGAACTCTTCGGCTGGGAAAAAGCATAGCCGAAGAACCAACAAAATCCCCGTCAAGGTTTTGACGGGGATTTATTTTAACTAATCAAAACAAGCTCTTAATTCCCAAACTTCCTAAAAAGTTTTTTGATCACTATGACTATTGGCAGCCATACTATCGAGTAAACAAATACCCAAATACCAAAGTATAATGCAAGTTTTATAACTTCTTTAACTGATTCCCAAGCTTTCAAGAATTCTTCTTTAAATCCAACATCTGCATCTGGATTATAGTATTTTTCGCTATCAGAAGCCTCAATTGAGACTGACGAATACTCAATTTGAGCTTCGACGTTATCAAGACCTTTCTCTGCTGATGCGATTTGTTGATCTAATCTGCTAATCTCAATTTGATATCTTCTCTTCTCAACCTCAGATTTTGCTTCAGACAAAGCTGCTTCTTTTAGAGATTTTTGATCTTTCAAATCTTGTAAAGTTTCAGTAGAACCAACTAACTGTCCAGTTATGTCGCTAGCATTAATACTTTCCGAAAATACTTTTTCAACATTTTCAGTCACTCTTCCAGTTACCTCATCAAATTTATTGACTGGAACTTTTACGTACAAAGAACCACTATTATAAGTATTGTTTGAGCCATCGCCTGCAGAAACTCCGGAATTTAAGACTACACCGCCGATACTTAAAATGTACTCTTTCATTCCTCGCAAATATGCTTGAACATCATCAACAATAACTACGTGATAGGAAGATTTTTGATAAACTCTGTCTTGTACATCAAGAGCATCATCACCATAATATGGAGGCATCATTTTTAGATCGATTGGCATTGAGTCGGTTGGCAATGGCTCAGCGATAATTGAGCTATCCATCATCACTCCACCATAGGCCATATCCCTTGCAGGCTCAGCATTTTTATACATCACTTCAGATCCACTAGTACTATCAAATTGCTCCATAGTTTCATTAAACCCGTCACCTCTAAGCAGAGAGCTCATTCTGCCCTGACCAAAAAATGAAATATTTGATTTTGAAGCCATAGTTAACAAGCTAGCAACTACGGCGAACGAAAGAACCAACAATAGAGTTTTATTTTTCATATACAAAAATTATATCAGATTCAGAAATTAGCGCAATTTCGTTGACTCTTTGGTTAGAAGGTTGTAAATAAATACAGAATCGGTATTTGTATATAATAATTTCGATTCATCAATCCATATTTCAGGTATGCCCTCTACAATTTGTTTAATATCTTTTCCATCATACAAATAAACATATTGAGGACCATTTAAAATCTCATAACCCACTAAGGCTAGCATATTCCCCTGTGGTGACAATCTAGGTCTTTGTCTTGAAGCCCATGGAAACTCAATAGATGCAATGTCACCCATCTTAGGGAAATTTCCAATTGTTGCTTTAGCCATCTCTGTACTGTTTGGCTTTATTGAAGTTACAGTTGACCATTTTTTTCCATCTTCAGAAAATGACATTTGTTGACCAAAAACCTCATTTAATGAGTTGACTGCTTTTCTATCAACCATTTTTTCTGCAATCGAGTAGTAAACAAAAAATTCATTCTGACCCATTCCTGTTGAAATAATTAATCCTTCACTTCCTACCCACGAATAGACCAGCATGCCATCTAGCTCAACCATGTGTCTCATTGATCCATTTTTAAAATCAATTAAAACAAAACCACTTGGAGTTAAATTTTGGTCAACTTCAAATTGATCCGGTGGTTCATAACCAGGTCCACCCGACTCCAAATTACTTTTTATAATATTTGATGAAACATAAACCAATAAAAGATTTGAATCAGAAGACCAACCAGTAATATATTGAACTCCTTTAAGATCGATTTTTAGCTCTTTTTCGCCATCAACACCGACGACAAACACTTTTCCGTCTTCAGAAAATGCAAATTTTTGTAAATCAGGAGCAAGCATTAATCCAGTATTTCCTAAACCCAAAGCCCCTCCATCATATTTTTTGCCATATTTTGAAATTGTGTATGGCTCGCTAGATTTATCCAAAGGAGTGACATCAATTAAACCCTCTTTATTTTCTTGAACAAATCCCTTGTAGGAACTTGTGATTGGATAAATATTTTGTTGAAGCTTGTCGTTTTCAGCCAACATGTTAGATAAATCTGTGACTTTTGAATCTGAACCATCCAAGGCATCATTCACAGAATCACTGATCGAGGTGTTGTCTGGAATAATGTTATTCGAAGCTCTGTTCTTTAAACTTAAAAAGGAATTAACCAAAAGTATCACCACTAAAATTGCTAAAAAAATTGTAATTGTTAGATAAGGAGATTTTTGGGAAGAATATGCAATTTGCTTAACTTTATCATTTACACCAAGATTTTCTTGCATTTTACGTTCTTCCTTTAACTACTAATAATTAATCTCCACTATTTGAGGTTCTAAAATATTCCATTATTTTTGCAGTATTAACTTCTCTTGGCTTGCTTCCTTGAGCAGGACCAACCATACCAGATTCATAAATCTGATCTAGAATTCTAGCCGCTCTGTTATAACCAACTGAAAATCTTCTTTGAATACTTGATGACGATCCTTTGCCACTTTGTGCAACATATTTAATAACTTCATCAAAAAGCTCATCTTTGTCAGATCCAACAGTTCCCTCTGAATGGCCACCTTCAGCAGATGATTTATATTTATCAGTAACTTCGTCTGAATATTCAGGTTTTTTGCCTTGAGATTTAATAAAATCAATCATACTTTTAATTTCAGTTTCTGAAACATAAGTACCCTGGACACGACTTGGTCTAGATTGGTCCGGTGGTACGTAAAGCATATCGCCTTTTCCTAAAAGCTTTTCTGCTCCAGGAGTGTCTAAAACAACTCTTGAGTCAGTCATACTTGAAACGTTAAAGGCAATTCTAGTTGGGATATTAGCTTTGATTAATCCAGTAATAACGTCAACAGAAGGTCTCTGAGTGGCCAAAACTAGGTGGATTCCAACGGCACGAGCCATTTGTGCAATTCTAGTAATACTTTCTTCAACTTCAGATGGCGCAAACAACATAATGTCAGCCAGCTCATCAATCACAATCACAATACTTGGCATTGCGGAATGACCTGCTAGTTCGTTATAACCTTCGATATTTTTAACTCCAACTTCAGCTAATTGCTTGTATCTTCTGTCCATTTCGTGAGTTGCCCATTTGAGCGCTGAGACAACTTTTTTTGGCTCCACGATCACAGGTGTGAGCAAATGAGGAATATTGTTATATGCTGTTAACTCCACACGTTTTGGGTCAACCAGAATAAATTTGACTTCATCTGGACTTGCTCTAAAAAGCATCGAACACATAAAAGTATTGATACAAACAGATTTTCCTGAACCAGTGGAACCAGCAATCAATAAATGTGGCATCTTGGCAATGTCAGCAATTAATGGCTTTCCAGCAACATTAATTCCCAAAGCAACAGCTAATTTTGAAGGATGTTTTTTTAGAATTGAGCTACTAAGCATTTTTCTGAGCGTCACGAATTGAGCTGAATAGTTAGCTACTTCCACACCCACCAATGACCTACCTGCAATTGGAGCTTCGATTCTAACTTGACCACCGGGCGCCGCTAAAGCTAATGCTAAGTCAGTGGCTAAACCAGTGATTTTAGAAAGCTTAGTACCTCTAGCAATTTCAAGCGCGTATTGAGTAACTGAAGGACCATAGTTTGCCTCCTTAACTTTGGCTCTAATTCCAAAAGATTCCAAAGTTTCCTCAATAATATCTGCATTTTTATTAACATCGCCTCTATCTGCCTTACCACCTTCTGAATTAGAAAGTAGTGATAATGGCGGATATTCCCAAATAGTTTGAGAATTGGTTGGAGTCATCAGGTTATTTTCTAAGTTATTTTCTGAAGATTCACCATCGATATTTTTCTGCTTATCTGAGATTGCGGTTGCACCATGTTCAGCTTCGCTAAATGCCTCATCATCTTTTGATGCCTTATCAAAATCAAGCTTTTGCTCAGTTTTACCAAAATTTAAATTAAGTTTAGGAAGTTTAAAGCCTTTGGCCTTCTTGATATTTTCATCATCAAAAAGTGATTGCTTTTCTGAATTTTCCTTAGTTTTTCTTTCAATTTTTAGTTTGGCAAGTAAATCAGCCACTTCATGAATTGAAAGTTGAGAAATAATCAGTATGCCGATAACTGCCAGAGAAAAGAATACAACATAAGCTCCCATTGGTGAGATCAATGTTGATAAATTAACAAAAGTATTTGCTCCGATTTCACCAGTTCTCAAAAATCCCAACCAACCAAGCATAATTAGCATTGTTCCAAGCAAAACGTGTGGTTTTGACCACATCCATTTGGTACGAAACATCACCATTCCAGATGAAATAAAGACAAATGGTAAAAAAAGCATTGAAGAGCCAAACTTAGCTGACAAATAATTATTAATTACTGTCAAAAGTTTTCCTTGTCCTGTAAGAGAAATGATGACTAAAAATCCAATCGCCACGAGAATCACAGCAATAATAGAGTGAATTGTCTCTGTTCTAATCTTCAATTTTAGTGGCGATCTTTTTCTTTTTCTTCCCATTTTATTGAGTAATTTTAGATAATTTTTTAAAGTTTACCTCAACTACTCGACTTTCTTTATATTATAGGATATACCATATTCACATTACTTGACAAGAGGCAAGTTTATAAGTCAAGTTTACACGTCAATAAAGACAGAAACAATCATTGGTTCTCTTCTAATAATTTTATAAAGTCTTCGAGAAATACGCTTTTCGATTAAGCCTTGAATAACAGTCAGGTTAGTATTTTTTCTTTGCTCTTCTGATACCAATTTCGCAGTTTCAGATTTTATAAACTCAATCACATCTTGTGCTTCTCTCATAAAAACAAATCCTCTAGAAACAACTTCAATTTTGCCAAGATCTAAACTACCACTGACTCGAGGAATAATAACTGCAACTATACCTGCTTGACCCAAAGATCTTCGATCTTTCAGAACAGAAGGACCAACATCGCCAATACCCAAGCCATCAATAATTTGAGCTTTTAGATTAATCTCACCATCCACTGAATATTCTGTATTTTCAAAACTAACAATCTCACCACTATCTGGAATAATCACGTGTTTTTCGTCAAAACCAAGCTTGGAAGCCACTAACTCAAAAAACTTAAATCTATGTCTGTCGTCACCACCAATTGGCATTACATATTTTGGCTTAACTAAACTCAAAAGCTCTTGTTGTTCTGGAGCACTGGCATGACCAGATTTGTGCAAGCTTGGCATGACTGATGGATAAACAACGTGAATTTTGTTTCTGCAAAGCTCGTTAATTGCCCCATAAAAAGTAAGTTCATTGCCTGGAATTGCATCAGCTGAAAAGACAACTGTGTCGTTTTTCTTGATTATTAAAGATCTATGATCACCAAAAACTGCTCTCATCAAAGATGATCCTTCTTGACCTTGACTGCCTGCGACAATTACGCAAAGTTTGTCATCTGCAACATCGTTGATATGTTTTTTATCAACTTTCATACCTTCAGGAATCATTAGTTTTCCAAGCCGGGTGGCGACTTCCACATTTTGTTCTACTGATCTACCAATAAAAATAACTTTTCTACCATGCTTGTGGGCTGCATTAATTGTTTGTTGAATTCTATGAATGTGCGAACTCATCAAGGTCATAACCAATTTGCCTTCTGTGGTGGCCATCACGCTGTCAATTGCTGGTCCAGTGAGTGATTCAGATTCCACCCAAACTGGATATTCAACTCTTAAACAGTCGATCATCATACAAAGGACATTTTTGTCTGCTAGCTGAGAAATGTGTTCTAAATCAGAGGTTACGCCATCCACCGGGGTTGGATCTAACTTAAAATCGCTACCATGATAAATAATTCCCTCTGGAGTAGTGATTGCAATATGTCTTGTATCTGGAACTGAGTGAGTTACTGGGAAAAATTTAACTGAAAAATGTTCGCCAATCTGAATGTCGGTGTTGTCCTCAACTACATTTACAAATTTATCATCTTTACTGTCTCTCATTCTTTGTTCTGCAAAACCAGCGGTGAGTGGTGAACCATAAATTTGAAAATCTGGTAAATTTGGAATTAAATAAGGCAAAGCAGCAATATGATCGTCATGACCATGTGTAAGTAACATACCAACAATTTTTTTGCCTGCTTCTAGCTCACTTAACAAAAAAGTAATGTCAGGAATTAAAATATCCACTCCAGGCATGTAGGAGTCAGGAAATCCAATTCCACAATCAACAATTAATATTTCGTTATCGTATTCATAAAGGTACATGTTTTGAGTAACATTTCCCATTCCACCTAGTGGAATAATTCTGAGTTTTGACATAAATTTCTTTCTTAAAACTTAATTATTTATATTTTTTAAAACTACTAAAGATATCAACTACCTGATTTTCACCCCAACCTTTATGAAGTAAAAAATTTCTAAACTTATTAGTTCGCTTTGATTTTTCAAATGTTGCTGAAGCAAATACGGATGAAGCAAATGCGACTAACATAAACCAATAAACACCATTTGTGATATTGAATGATGGATCAAAGATAAAGTAAATGAAAATGTGAATCAAGAGGAAAAAGGCAAACAAAAGCTTCATCAACCTCATGTAATTTCCCTGCTTTGGATCTGAATTCCACACGAACATAAACATTGAAATTCCAAAGAAAATTCCTGAAAATAAGACTAAATAAAATTGTGGATCCAAAAAGGTTGAAGTCAAATGAATTGGAACCAAAACGTTAACTATTGAAACAAAAGTACATATAACCATGCCACCACCCCACATAATAATATGAGACCACCAAAGATGAAAATATTCAGAAAGGTGATATATATCAAATTCTGGATCATGATAGCGCTTAATCCAGAAAGTTTTGGTGAGCGTGTGAATGGCAATCGCTGAAATAACCACAAACGACAGCACACTAAAAATTGTATCGACAATAAATAAATCAGTGATTGAAAGATTGAGGTCAAGCTCATTTCTAAGTATATAAAAAATAAACGATTTCATCCAAATAAACATTGCTGGAGCAATCAAAAATAAGTAGGTAAACTGTACTAAGTCAAGTTTTAGAATTTCTTTTTTTCTGTTTTGAAATTTGTAAATCAAGTTGCCGAATATGACTGTAATTAATGGAATTAATAATAAAAAAATTTTCACTAGTGCCCTTTGGGGTGTTAGATATAGCGTTTGCTATTTCTAGTACTTATTTTATCACAGACTCGAATAGGTATTCTTCAACGGTGCTCTTTAGATCAGCATCTAAATTTTGGCCACCTATCCACTCAATTATTTTAGGAATTTTCTTGAAATCGTTAACAAAAGCTTCGCGCATTTTTCCACTTCTTAACCCCGCAGCTGGGTGGTACATCGGTAAAATAAATAATTTACTGATATTTTTTGAGACTGGCCATTCAATTTTATACAGTTTTCCATGTACGTCAGATATTTTTACATCTTTTAAAAACTTTGACATGCTAAATCTACCCAAAGTAATAATTAACTTTGGTTGAATAATTTCAATTTCCTGATTTAAAATTGGCTTAAATGCCTCAATCTCCTCTGGCGTTGGGTCTCTATTTTCAGGCGGCCTAACTTTAACAATGTTACTTATATAAACATCTTTGTCAGAAATATTAGCCTCTTCTATCAAAGTTTTTCTAAAAAATTTTCCTGATCTGCCGACAAATGGTTTTCTCTCAACAGTTTCTTGAAATCCTGGCGCTTCACCAATAAATAAAATTTTAGCACTAGATGAACCATCTCCTGGAATCATGTCTTCAGCAACTTTTGCTAATGGAAATTTTTTGTAATTTTTAGCTAATTTTAGGTACAGATCTGCCAAGAGCTTATCTTTATTTAAGTCAACCATAAATGGATTATAAACCAATTAATATTGAGGCAAGAAAATATTTTTATTCTCAAGTGTAATGACAATTTTTGGATAACCTTTTTCAACAATAATTCTAGCTGCTTTTCTGACAGCCCCCTCAAGAGTTCTGCCCAAAGTTCTGATACCAGCGTCAAAACCCAAAGGACGAGTAACTACTCCCCAAACTTCATCTTGAATGATAAATTGTTCAGGTTTTAAGCCCACATCTTTGAGTAAGCCAGGCAAAATATACTTTTGCGCAATCACGATTTTTTCATTGTCAGTGTAAGATGGCATGGAAATTTTTTCCATACGGTCCATAACAGCTGTGGCAATAGCTACTGTATTATTTGCTGTGGCCAAAAATATTGCATGTGATAAATTAACAGGATAGTCAATGTAATTATCTCTAAACTCATGATTTTGTTTTGGATCAAGTAGCTCAACCAAAACACCCATGATATCTTTATTAGCTTCGGCACTTCCTCTATCAATTTCGTCTAAGAGGATAACTGCATTTCTGACTCCAGCTTCGCAAATACCCTTGATGACTCTTCCGGGCTCCGAACCTAAAATCAATCTGGAATTACCACGAAGCTCGGCGGCAGAACCCATACCTCCGAAAGGAATTCTAACTAATTGCCTTCCCAGAGCTTCAGCCAAAGAAGTTGCGAAAGTGGTTTTTCCAGTACCAACTAGACCCACCAGCAAAAGAATTGGAGCTCTAAACTCATTTGCAGTTTCCTGATTCATGCTTCTTAATTTAAGAACTGAAACATATTCTAGAAAACGGTTTTTAACATCAAGCATTCCAAAGTGGTGTTTTTCAAAAATAGCTTTAGTTTTTTCTATATCTAAAGTATCTGTAGTTTCTTGCGTCCAGGGAACTTTCAAAACCCAATCAATATATTTTGAAACTTTCTCATACTTCTCATCATAACTACCAAGAGCGATACTTCGCTCCAAAGAAACAATGTCCTTATCAACTTTTCTGCGCATTTCTTCAGGAAGTGTTGAAGAAACAACCTTTGATTTAAGTTCATCAATTTCTTTTTCTAGTATTTCTTTGTAATCAGTCATGTTGTAATTTAATTATGCACTTTCATCTGGTTGATTGTCAACAAACCCGGCTTTGACCCAACATAACCAATAACTGATACTGCGTTGCGCTTGCCCCATTCACAACATTCTCTAAGAATTTTTCCTTTAAGATGAGCCGTTACATAACCGACCACAAAAGAATCGCCAGCCCCAGTATCATCAACAGACTTAGCATCTCCTGATTTAAACTCCGCGACCATAGATTCATCAACAAAAACTTGCCCACCTTTTTTACCATTAGTAACAATCACTTGCTTGGTAAATAATTGAGCTTCCTTTTGTTGGTCTTTAATTGACTCCCATTCTTCTTTATTCAAAAAGAGAATTTCGCATGAAATATCTTTAAAAGATAACTTTCCTTCAGCAATTAATTTGAGTTCTTTTTTTCCTGGATTCCAAGAAAAAGCTTTGTTGTCTTTTTTTAAAGTTGTAAAAATTTTCTTAAGTGTATCTAATTGACCAGAAATGCTTGAAAGGTGAACCCAATCAGTTCTAGAAAGTGCTTCTGCTGGAATATCTCGTGGATCTAACATCGAGGAAGCGCCACGATGAACCATAACCGTTCTTCCGCCATCATCACCCAACAAGATTATCGAACCACCTGTATTCTCATGTTTCTCGCTAATAACAAGATTTGTGGAGACATACTCTTTTCTAAAGTCATCTAGAATTATTTTGGAAAACTCATCATTACCAATTTCAGTTATGACACCGGTTCGATAACCCATTCTAGAAAAACCAACAGCTGTGTTGCTACCACCACCGCCAGTTTTAATTATATATTCGTCAATTTCGTTTTTTTCCCCATAATTCAAGCAAATTTCTGAATTTTGATTCTCGGATTTTGCAGTAAACAAACTAGATCTTATAAAACTATCAATTAAACTCGATCCAATTGTGATGATATCGTACATGGGCAGTGATTATTATTTTTTATTTATTATGTTGTTTCTGTTCGATGAAGCAAGTCACATCGTTCATTTAATTCTACTTCAAATCCATTTAGTGCTTAGATCAATTCTCTCTCATCTTTTACTACTTTGTAAATAGATCTTTCTCTAATCTAAAAAATCACTGTAGGCATCATCAAAGTTTTCTGCCTTCCACAAGCCATTTTCTGGGGCCACGCTATCTGCGTCATGATCTTCAATTTCTTTAACATTATCTAACTCTATGCCACCGTCAACAATTATTTCGATATCGAGACCTTTGTCCTCAATCAGATCATGAAGTTCACTGAGTATGTTTAAAGCAGAAACATTAAATTCCTGACCATGAAATCCAGCCTTATTTCCCATAATTTGAATTACATCAATAAATTCCCAAGCGTCTTCTTCAATTGATTCTAAAGGTGTGTGCAAATCTAGTGATAATCCTGCCATCCAGCCATTTTTTTTGACTTCCTTCAAAAATGCCTCTTGAGAGGACATTTGCTCTATTTGGCCGATAACAGCTCTAACAGGCAAAAGGTCTTTGGAGTCACGAATTTCATGAACAAAATCCATTGGTTCTTGAGTCATCAAATGAAAATCTATCCTAAGATCTCCAAAATTTACGTCATTTAAATCGCTAGGATAAATCGTGAGATTGTCAACAAAAAACCCATCAATGATGTCCACTTGAATTATTTCCACATCTGGATTGTTTTTACACAATTCCATTTGCTCCTCTACTATTTCAATTTCGTCGGTTAGGATACTTGGATAAACGTTCATATTTAATTTTAAATCCTGTCTAATTACACATAACTAATACTAAAAACCCAGCTCGGCTTTTGCTTCTTCTGTCATCATATCAGTTATCCATGGTGGATCAAAGGTAAGCTCAATATCAACATCTTTATTAATATCAATGCCTTCAATATCAGATAATGCTTCTTTAATCATTTGCTGAATAACACCAATTAATGGACACCCTGGAGTAGTCAAAGTCATTAATATATGAACTTTATCTTTTTCACCTGACTTCAACTGTAGCTTTGAAATAGTTACATCGTATATTAAGCCAATACTCACAATATCAAAATTTAATTCTGGGTCAATCACGGTTGAAAGACATTTGTATATATTTTCTCTGGATAATTTCATAGCTTGATTATATCAATTGAAATAAACAAAAACCCCCTGAATAATCAGGGGGTTTGATTTCAAATTTAAACAGCGAGATTATTTGCCTGATCTCTTAAGAACTGGCATATTTGTTCTCTTTGTTTCCATAACTTCGTAGCCAGCTGGAACTGCTCCAAGTGCTTCTGGACGTACGTCTCTTGCAAAGTAATAAATTCTTTGAACTCTACCATTTTTTAGAGTTACTTCTTTGGTGTGCAAGTAATATACTTGACCCTTTGCGTTTGTGTAGCTGAATGCTTTTGATGCATCTGCCATAATTACTCCTTTTCTTGCCTTTTTATTATTAAGGCTTAATAGTTGTTTTTATACTAGATCAATAATGTTAATTACTTTATATTGATGCGTCGTGTATATGTGTCTTATTTAAGCTTAGCACACTCGACGAACTCATCAAGAAGCAAATTTAGTTTGCCTATTTAGTCATCATCTCAGAATTTTCGACTTCTTTAATAACACCATTTAAAATACTTGTATCCATAGCGCCTTTTGCGGTTTTTTCTTGAGATACAATTATTTCAAAAGGCAATAATTCTGAAGGCAAAGCAGCAGAACCAATATAGCCACCTTTACCTGAAACTAATGAGAATACTTCTCTCATTTCTGTTCCGTCAACTTCTTTCAACCAAACATTATATTCCTCATCAGACTCAGGAAGATTTGCCATTACAGAAAATCTGACCTTATCATCTTTAACTTCATATCTAACAACACCAGTTGTGTCTTCGTCTTTTGAATTTAAGTTGACACTAGCATAATCACCAACGCCATTTATTGATTTTACCAGCTCATCTTGACTTAAGTTTTCAATTTCGACACCTTCTGCAAATGAACTATCGTCAAGTCTTTCAGTTTTCATGCTATACCATCTAAAAACTAGAAGAAAAATGACTCCTAAAACAACTAACGGAAAAATGTATGGTGTGTATTTTTTCATAATCTACCCTAATCTAGCCTTATTTGGCTCTTTATTCTGTACCAGCTGTTAATGATTGTACAGTTGATAATAACTGTTGGGCAGACACTTTATTTCCATCTACATAAAAAGTTGGTGTCGAATTTACTCCTAACTGCGTGCCAGTGTTTGAGTCATTTGTTACCATTTCTATGACAGAATTATCATCTATTCTCTCTAGAAATTGAGTTCTGTCAATATCCAACTTCTCGACATATGTAACAAATATGTCGATTAATTCCTTTTTACTTTTGGCATCACTCCACTGATCTTGGTTCTCAAAAAGCATGTCATGCATGTCCCAAAACTTTTCTTTATTTATGGCGCCAACAGCTTCTGCAGCGATTGCCGCATTTCTAGCATTTGGATGAATTGTATCAAGTGGGAAGTGTCTATACACAAACTTTACTCTTCCAGGATAAGTATCAGTGACTAGCTTTCCAAGACCTGCTGCCGATCTACAAGCTGGACATTGAAAATCTGAAAATTCCACCACAGTAATCATTTTTTGATCAGAATTTTCATTGGCAGAATCAGTGGCCATTGCAGATTCCTCTTCTGGCGATTTGACTACCACAGCACTAGATTTGCCAACTTTGAAGTTTCTGGCATCACCCATAGCGACTTGAGGATCTACCTTAATTGATTCATCAGCGCCACCATTTGATCCTCCAGAAAACATAAATGAAATTCCTACAACAAGCAATAAAGTGCCAAGTATTGTTCCAATTAATAGAGGTATGTTTTTCATAATTATCCTTTTGGCCAAACTTGTTCGCCAGTTTCTGTATCGGTAATTACTATTGCGTTGGTTGGACAGCTTTGGGCTGCTAATAACTTCTCTTCATCAGAGTTTCCATCTTGAGAAATAACAACTGCGATTCCCTCTTCATCAAGCTCAAATACTCCTGGAGCAATTGCCTCACAGCTACCAGCACTTATACACTTACTACGAATCACTTCTACTTTGTATTTACCAATTTGCTTAGCAGTAGTAGTTTTTGAATCATCATTCATGACTTCCTTTGTTTTTATTTTCTAAATACTTTAATTAAACTTTTCAAAATGGATATTCTCTTTTGGAACTCCACGAGATTGTAGTAAATTATTAACATCCTCAATCATTTTTGCATTTCCACATAGATAATAGCAACCTTTTACAGGTATGTCATGGATAGATAAACAATCTGTAACTCTTCCTTTGCATAAAGACCATTCTTCAACTGCTTTAGATATCACTGGATGAAACTTAAAATTATCGTAAGCTTCAACCAAATCTTGAAATTCATTTTCCCAAAACAGTTCTTCAACAAATCTATGTCCCCAATATAAAGTAACTGGACGTTTTTCACCCAAATCCCTTAATAAATAAAGTGCCATTGATCTAAATGGAGCAATTCCAGACCCAGTGGCGACAAAAATAATTTCATCTTCACCCTCTTTTGGTGGAGCTAAAACAAATCTTCCCAAGGGACCCAAAACATCAATTTCATCTCCAAACTCTAATTTTTTGAAAAAATTTGTGCCTTTGCCATTTGGAGAGTGGTCGACAAGAAGTTCAAAACTATGATTAGTATCAGGATTACTACAGATTGAGTAACTTCTTCTATCACCAGTTTCATCAACTGCAATTGAAACATATTGCCCAGAGTCAAATTCTAATCTATTTGGATGCTCCATCTCAAAAACATACTGCGTAAATTTTTCATTAAAAACCTGCTTGTCAGATAGTTTTGCTGTTAATCTTTGTGGTTTCATATAAATCACCTTGTAATTGATAGCTCTTTTACCCAATCTCTACCATACCACAAACCAAGCGTTAACTTGACTATGGCTTGATATTCCTCAGTTCGATCAACAAAATTTTTGGTGGCAATGCCAATCATTCCTTGTTTTTTCCTAACATCTTCCTCACCCACTATTTTAGCAATAATCGGCCCCATTTCACCACCAGATCTAATTTGGCTCGCCACAATTTCTGGAACTCTAAATCTAGCGCCATTGCTAAATTCTTTAAAACCAGTCTTATCAACAACCACTGCCCAGACTGTTGACCACATTTGACCCTCGCTATCTTCAATGACACCACCTTCTAAACCAACACCTAAAACTTGATCATCTGGAAACTTAAAATTATCTGTTTCATATTTCTTTAAGCCGAGCTGTAAAACCGCAGTGGCTCGATTGATTGCACCAATCTTGGTAACATCATCACCAACAGGCTGCTCAGAAACTCCGCTAGCAACTTCAAAACCCTCAACTTTAACCTCGGGCCAAGTTTTTATGGAAGCATTAATTACTGAATTAACTTTAACTGGATTTGTAGAGCCAACAAAAATATTCATAAGTGGTCTAAAGTGTAACAAATTTATAATTAAATTTATATCGTAAAGCTTAAATATCTTTTGCTAACTTTTTGATAGCGCTCAAACCTAAATTTAAACATTTTATTCTACCAACGGTAATGTTTTCTAAGCCTAAATCTTTTAAGATCTCATCTTGATTAATCTCTATCAATTTTGAAAGTTCCATACCTTTAATTTTTTCTGAAAGAACACTCATTGATGCTTGAGAAATAATGCAACCCTGACCTTTCCATTTTATATCTTCAATTTTCTTTTTGTCTGAACTCAATCTAATAGTCACAGATATTACATCACCACAACTGGCATTATATTGAGTTGAAAATAAATCTGGATTTTCAATTTTACCAATATTACTGGGATTTTTAGCTTCATCCAATAAATCTTCATGATAGGTATCTGTCATAAGCTAAACCAATATTTTTTCAACCTTTTTCAAACTTTCAATTAATAAATCTATGTCTTCTTTTGAATTATAAACTTGAAAACTTACGCGAGTTGTAGCTGCCCAATTTTGTGAGGTGTGAAGTGGCATCGTGCAATGATGACCGGAACGAACTGCAATGCCATCGCTATTTAAAACCTGAGCCACATCGTGTGCATGTGCTCCTTCATAAAGAAATGCCACTGAGCCAACTCTATCTGAATTTATTGGCCCGACTATTTTAATTTTTTTATTTTCAGCTAATTTGGATAATGCATACTGAACCATCTCTTGATCATGAGTAAAAACATTTTCCATTCCCAAATTATTTAAATATTTACATGCTGTTGCTAAACCAACTGTTGAAGCAACATCAGGTGTTCCTGCCACAAATCGCTCATTAACATCATCGTTAAATTCAGTGTGTGTTTGGTGAACTTCAGAAATCATTCCGCCACCAAATAACCATGGTTCCATTTCTCCAGTTTTAAGTATTTTTTCCTTTACCAATAATCCACCGATTCCCATTGGCCCTAACATTTTGTGTCCAGAAAAAACAAAAAAATCTACGCCTAAATTATGAAAATTAATTTTCATGTGTGGAGCCGATTGAGCCCCATCAATTAAAATTTTAGCAAATTTTGCAGATGAATTTATTTTGCCAACTAAATCTCGAATATTTAAAACACTTCCAAGTGCATTTGATACGTGTGGCAAAGCAATTAGTTTAATTTTTTCAGAAAATTGCTTAATTTTTTCATCTAAATCTTTTAGATCAATTTGACCATCTTTTGTTAGACCAATAAAAATTAAATTGGCATTTTTACGTTTACAAAGTTCTTGCCAAACAACAATATTTGAATGGTGATCTAAAATTGACGTAATTATCACATCACCCTCAATAATATTGTGATCTCCCCAGCCATAAGCAACACCATTAATTGCTTCAGTAGTATTCCTCACGAGAATTAATTCAGAATTTTTGGCTCCAAAAAATTCAGCAATTTCCTTTTTAGAATCTTCAAAAATTGTGGTGCTTTCATCAGAAAGCGTATGCACGCCTCTGTGAACATTTGCATTATTATTTAGATAATAACTAGAAATAGCTTCCACAACAGAAAATGGTTTTTGACTGGTGGCAGCATTATCCAAATAAACCAATTTTTTACCATTTATTTCTCTTGATAAAATTGGGAAGTTTCGCTTGATATTATCTGTATTTAACATGGAGGCTATTATAACATCGATAAGAAAATTAAGGCTGAAATTAACTTTTTTTAGGTTGGAGAAAACCGTCGATTATTAAATTTTCTGCATCATGTTTTGAAATCCCTCTTGATTCTAAATAAAACAATTGTAGTTCGGGAATTCTACTAATACTTGCTGCGTGAGAGCATTTAACATCATCGGTAAGAATCTCTAATTCTGGAATGGTTTCCGCTTTTGCATCGTCAGAAAGTAACAAAACTCTTTCTGTTAGGAACGAATTACTTTGGCCACAATTTTCCTCAATGATAATTTTTCCAAAAAATTTAATTGTCGATTTATCTCTACCAACACCTCTCAAAGTTGTGTTTGCCATTGTGTTTTTAGCTTTGTGAATGATGGTAATTTTGACGTCAATCTTTTCATTATTTTCGCTCAAAAAATTGCCGAATATTTCAGCTTGCGCTCCTTGACCGACGAGCTCGACGATATACTCTCCAGATTCTTTGATTGAGATATCCTTTTTTTCGTCTTTGTTAATTGTGTACTTTGTCATATTATTCGTAAGTATTTATTTAATAAATTTGAAAAACTCTCTCGATCGTTATTTTGAGTAAATTAATAAAAACTCTCGCAAACTTCGTTTGAATGTTCGTTTTTATATATTTACTTAATGTTATCTTTTAATTGATTTTTGTTTAGTATAAATAAATATTTGAAAAAACGAACATCTAAGCTTTGCTTAGCAGAGAGTTTTTTAAAATATTTATTAAGTTAAACAACTAACCAATTGAGCCCTCCATCTCATGATCAATTAACCTATTCATTTCTACTGCATACTCCATTGGCAATTTACGAATCAAATCATCAATAAATCCATTCACAATCATTTTACGAGCTTGTTCCTCAGTCACACCTCTACTCATTAAATAAAATAATTGGTCATCACCAATTTTAGAGACAGTGGCTTCGTGCTGAACTTCCACATTTGAGTTAAAAATTTTATCTGTCGGATAAGTGTCAGAACGAGAAATTCCATCCAAAAGCAAAGCGTCACAAATCACTGTATTTTTTGAATGATGTGCATGTGGACCAACATTAACTAAACCACGATAACTGGTTCTACCGCCACTTTTGCTAATTGATTTAGAAACAACTGATGAGCTTGTGTATGGGGCTAAATGAATTGATTTAGTTCCTGTGTCTTGATGTTGGCCTGCGCCAGCTAAAGCCATAGACAAAACCTCGCCTCTTGCACCTTTTCCAGCCAAAATAAAACCTGGGTATTTCATGGTTACTTTTGAACCCATATTAAAATCTGTCCAAACCATCTCACCTTCTTCTTCAACATGAGCTCTTTTGGTGACTAAGTTATAAACATTTTTGTACCAATTTTGGACCGTCGTGTACTGACACCTTGCGCCTTTTTTAACATAAATTTCTACAACCGCCGCATGTAACGAACCACTTGAAAAACTTGGAGCAGTACAACCTTCAACGTAGTGAACACTTGCGCCTTCATCAACAATAATTAAAGTTCTTTCAAACTGACCAGCATTTGGAGAATTAATTCTAAAATAAGTCTGTAATGGCATTTGTACATGAACCCCTTTTGGAATATAAACAAATGAACCACCTGACCAAGCTGCTGTATTTAAAGCTGAAAATTTATTATCTCCATAAGGAATAACTCTATTGAAATATTCTTTTACTAAATCTGGATATTGAGCGAGTCCTTCGTCCATTGAAAGGAAAACCACGCCATCTTTTGACCAAATATCTTTTAGTGAGCCATAAACAACTTCACTATCATATTGGGCTTTAACTCCTGCCAAAGCCTCACGTTCAGCCTCAGGAATTCCTAATTTTTCAAAAGTGGCCTTAATTTCTGGTGGCACATCATCCCAAGATTTTTCTTGTTTATCAGATGGTCTTAAATAATAATGAATTTTATCGTAATCAATTGAAGATAAATCTGCGCCCCAAATTGGAGTTTGTTTCACTTGAAAAGCTTTTAGAGCTTCTAAACGTAATTTAAGCATCCATTCTGGTTCATTTTTAATTCCAGAAATTTCCTTAACAACACCTTCATTAATTCCAGGTTTTGAAATAAATTTATAATCATCAGTAGAATAGGAAAAACCGTGCTCATAAGAATCTGAAGCACTTGTTTCAAAATTTTTGGTTTTCTTATTAGTAAATCTTGCCATCAAATTTATTTGTCATTATTTATATAGTTTAAAATATCATTTATTAACGTATCTGCTTGATCAATATCACTTTGCAATACTAATGCTCTTTGTCTCATTTCTCCAGAAGTCCAGCTTTTCCTAGATTCAGAAATTCTTATTTCCAATTTTTCATCCTTTTGAAAGTAATCTATTCCCAACATATCAATGTAACCAAGCACTGATGCAAACCACCCACGTCTCCATTTAGATTTTCCATCAGTACTGTTTAAAATTCTGTCTGGCTTTTCTGATGAAACCAAGAGAAGCTTCGCTAATGCTTCTGATACTATGCTTTTCATTAGTGTGTTTTCATTGTCGAGACCATTCATAATCTGTACCTTTTTAATGATATCTTTAAATTATGATACTGATTTTTTTATAATTTCTTTCACAAACTCACCTTTGTTACCGCCAAAATCAAAGTTATCAATTTCTTCAATCGTGATCCATTTAAAATTAATATGCTCATCGCTAATTTCAACTGATTCTTCATCAAAATTTTCATCTAAATTAATCTTCCAACCAACGATTACACTGTAAACTTGATTTTCTGCATCAAAAAAGGTTCTGAAATCAACTAAATTTTCTATGATAATTTTTTCTGAGTCCAACTGTATTCCAGTTTCTTCAAAAATTTCTCTCACAGCATCATTTTTATGCATGTTCTCTTTGTTATCAAGAGTTTCTGGCCATTCAGAATTACCTCCTGGCAAATCCCAAGCGAGTGGTCTTGAATGAGATGATTCTGATCTGCGCATAATCAAAAATTTATTGTTATGAATTAGCACAACTTTTTGAAGTAATTTGACGTTATTTGTGAGTTGGTGGTCAGCTTTTTTCATAAAAATATATTATTGTTTAAATAAATTAAATTAATATTTAAAAAGCGAACATTCAGGCGAACTGCCTGCGAGAGCTTTTGAATATTAATTTATTTAGTTAAGATCAGCGTAACCTTTCTTCTCTAACTTATCTACTAAAGTTGCATCACCCGTTTCCACAATTTTGCCGTTTACCATAACGTGGACAAAATCTGGTTTAAGATAATCCAAAATTCGCTGATAATGTGTGATTACTATCACGCCGGTGTTGTGTTTTTTGATAATTTCAACAACTCCATTGGCAACTTTTTTAATTGCATCAATATCTAATCCAGAATCTGTTTCATCTAAAATTGCAAATTTAGGTTCAAGCAAAGCCATTTGTAAAATTTCAAGTTGTTTCTTTTCGCCACCACTAAAACCTTCATTAAGACCGCGACTCAAAAAATCTTTATTAATTTTTAATTCTTCTGCTAAATTTTGCAAATGCTTTCTAAAATCAATTGCTTTTTTGAATTGTCGCTCTGGCTGATTTTTGAATCTAGCTTCGTAAGCTAATTTAAGAAAATTTTGAACTCTTACTCCTGGGACCTCCACCGGGTACTGGAATGCTAGAAAAACTCCAAGGTTAGCTCTTTCGTCTGGAGACATGTCTAAAATATTTTCTTGGGTTTTTTGCGAACTTATTACAACACTTCCGCTTTCAACCTGGTAACTTGGATGACCTGCCAAAGTATTGGCTAAAGTTGATTTTCCAGAACCATTTGGACCCATGATAGCGTGAACTTCTCCAGCCTTTACTTCCAAATCCACTCCACGAAGAATTGATTTTCCATCAATAGAAACTTTTAGGTTTGATAATCTGAAGCTATTTTTTGACATTTGAATAATCCTTAGTGTTGAGGAACTATTCTAACATGAATTATCATTTAGACTAACTAAATCAAATATCATGAAGTCTTCATTGCTTGCTGAAGTTTTAGAATTATATCGATAGTTTTTTGATCATATGCGTCAAGTTTATTAATTCTCATTAATTCTTGCTGAGCTGCCGAAAGAGGAGCTTTGACATTTGGAAACATGTTTTTTACCATGTTAGCTTCAGCAAAAAGATCTTTATACATGATGAAATATAAAGTTTAAGCACAACCAGTTAGCTTCATTGGATCAAATACATCGTTACTTGCTGTTTCTTCGCCCATATTGTTTCTTATTTAGAAAAATTCTATCGCAGTAGTTTAAATCCTAATTTAATTTCGTTCCTGATATCTTCAATTGTATCCAAATTATCCAAATCCTCAAGTGAAAACCATGAAATACCATCAGATTCTTCAGTATTTTGTCTGAATTCAATATCTTTGACTGGCCTCACTAAAAACATATAATTAAAATGTTGCTCACAGCCCAGTGGCCACTTTTCAGTCACAACCCTTTTAGTCTTATCACTACTGGAAAGACGCTTTTCATAACTTTCTTTATTTATCCAATGCAAGCTGGTCAAGATTGGCAAAGGGACATATTCCGAAGTACTTGATTCCATTAATTCTTGAAAATTATATGCTTTTACTTTAATCCCAGTCTCTTCCCAGAATTCACGTTCTACAGCTATATGTGGAAGTTCATCAGCCTCAATATGTCCACCAGGGTTTAGCCAAAAACCTAACTTTTTATGTTTAACTAAAAGCACTTTGCCATCGACTATCAACATACCGGTTGCTGTATGACAAATTTTAGCGGAAAATTTTTGTAAGTCGGACATATTTTTATTATACCCACAAATCTTTGATTAACAATTTTATTTAATATCAAGTTAGAGAATTTATAATACAATTTTTCATATTTAAAAAAGCGAACATTCAAACGAAGTTTGCGAGAGTTTAATAGATAAAAGATTGTATTTAGTATCTTAAAAACGAACATCTAAGCTTTGCTTAGCAGAGAGTTTTTAAGATACTAAATGAGGCTCATCTGCAAACCATCATCTTTTTTTGGTGTAAAACTAAAATCAACAGGACATTCAACCAATCTATTCCATTTATTTTTAAACTTCACAAGACCTTTTTGAAGTCCATAATCATAAACATCACGAGTGACTGCTACATCTTGCAAACAATATTTTTCAAGTTTGTCCCACTGTTTGGTATTGTAATATTTAATAGCATCCAAACCATCGCCACTTTTGCCAATTCCTAATGTTTCCTGCGCAACTGCATCAAGACTAATTCTGTGGCCAGCACTATTTTTTATTCTTGTTAAAACATCTAGCGTTGGTATTTTTGTAATATCGGCATTGTAATATGGAACAAAAGTTTGCATATCAAAATTATCTACATTAAAACCAATGATGACATCTGCTTTTTCAAGAAGCGGAAATAATTTTGGCAAATCTTTTTCCCAATAGCTTTGCATTTCTCCCTTGCCAGACATACTTTCGCGAACACAAACACCAACAAAAGAAATTCCTAATCTGTCAGGGAAAAAACCACCGACTTCATCGAAAGTTTTTTTTGTTTCTACATCTAAAATTACTTGCAACATAAAATTATATTCATTTTTAACACTAAATTATCGATCTATTTAAATAGAAAATTAATTTAAAATCTTATACTGAATTTCAGCTTACCACTTCTGAGTAACGTTTCTCAACCTCAGCCCAATTAACTACATTCCAGAATGCTGTTATATAATCTGGTCTTCTATTCTGGTAATTCAGATAATATGCATGCTCCCAAACGTCTAAGCCCAAAATTGGTGTTTTACCCACTGAAATTGGAGAATCTTGATTGGCTGTCGACATCACTTCTAAGGCACCTGCACTGTCAACGACAAGCCATGCCCAACCAGAACCAAATCTTGTTGTTGCAGCATTTCCAAACTCAGTTTTAAAATCTTCTAATGTTCCAAACTTTGCATTAATTTCATCCTTAAGTTTGCCAGTAGGTGCTTCGCCACCATTTGGTGAAAGCATTGCCCAAAATAATGTGTGATTATAAAAACCACCGCCATTATTGATCACCGCCGGTCTGATTGATTCTGGAATTGCTTCAAGATTTGAAAGTAATTCTTCTATAGTTTTGCCCAGTAAATTTTCCTGACCTTCTAAAGCAGCATTAAGCTTGTCTGTATAAGCTTGATGATGTTTTGTGTAATGGATTTCCATAGTTCTAGCATCGATATATGGCTCCAAAGCATCATATTCATAGTTAAGTTTTGGTAATGTAAACATATTATTTTTCCTCAAACGTTATTTTTTACTAATGATAAAATCTAAAACTTCTTGAATTAAATAACTTACAAACGCATAAACAAAAATTGCGAATAAAGTTGTAAATTCTAAAACAAACTTGCCATTCACACTTGGATGTGGAAATGCCAATAAGAATGGTGACAAAAGTGGCGTGGTATTTTCATAAATAAAATTTACAAATCCTGCCTCAGAGCTTGCACCAAATAACTTCAAAACAAATCTAAAAACCAACGATACTTCAACGACAGAAAAAACAAATATACACAATTCCTTAAGCATTTTGTTCATATTAATTACCTCCTCCTTGAGCATTAATTTCACTAGTTATTCTATTAGCCTCTATAACTTTGTCTCTAATGCTAGTTTTGATGTAATCTTTGATTGCTTCTTGGTCTTTATAGGAAGATAACATTTTCTTGGTATATTCTCCAGACCAAAAAGGATCGCCTGCCATAAATCCCATAGCTCCACTCTCAATACAAATTCTTAAATTATTTTTAAATTCTTCATATCCAATTTCTCTTGCGTTATAAACCCAAGGAATATCAAGGGCGGCTGTAATTGTAACTGCTGACAAAGAATCACCTAAAAATTCAAGACCTATTAAGTCACAGTTGTTTGAAAGCTCACTAATTGCTTGAAGTTGTGTTTCCAAAAGCAAGTTGTCAGAACTTTTTTCTGAACCTGGATGATAAACCATTAATTCCAGTAAAAAATCTATACCTTCATACTTACAATAGTCATGAACTTCTGCCACAAATTGTTTCTTTTTTAATGCCTGTTCTTCTTGAGGGTGATAATAAAGTTCTAACTTAGCAAGACCATAATTATTTCTAATTTGTTCTATTCCCCAACCATCTGCGATTGAGGGCATAGCTGTTGGATCCAAACTATCTCTCTTTTTTTCAAGTGACATTACCAAACCTGTACTATTGGATTTTTTTTCTAAATTTGAAAAATCAAGATCAGGGTCAACAATTACTCCAGAAACCTCTGGTGAAACAAAATCCATAATTGTTTTGGAAATGAAATCTAAAGTCTCTTTTCGATCTAAGTGATCTATATCCAAACCCATGGCTTCTGCCAAAGTTGCAACTCTGGAAAAATCTAGCAATGAAAAAACACCCGTACTGTTTTTAATACTTTGAAGCCTCATACCGTAAAGTATGAGGCTTCATTAAATTCTTTTCAATAAGAGTTAGTTATTGGTGAAGGCGTCTGTTATCGGTTGCCACCGTAACTACCACCTCTACTGCCACCGCGGCTTCCACCACGATCGCCGCCTCTGTCACCGCCTCGATATCCGCCACCGTCTCTACTACCTCTGAATGCTGGTCTTTGAGGACGTGCTTCTCTTTTTGCATTAACTTCAGCTTGTTGCTCTTTTGTAAGCATGCTTAGGCCAATTTTGCCATCATCTTTAATTTCTGAAATCATGACATGGACAGCATCGCCAACTTTGACTAAGTCACCTGCATCTTTAACAAACTCAGTGTTCATTGCAGATACGTGTACAAGTCCTTCTCTTCCTGGTAAGTATTCAACAAATGCTCCGTAACTTTCAACTCTAGTTACTGTGCCGTCAAATTCTTCGCCTGCTTCAATTACTCTCATCATGTTTGAGATAATTTTAGTAGCAGCATCAATTTTTTCTTGTTCTGGAGAAGAAATGTTAACTAAACCAAGTTCATTATCTTTATCTTCATCAACACTGATTTCAGCACCAGTCTTTTCGATAATACTCTTGATCATTTTTCCGCCTGGTCCAATGAGTTCACCAATTCTACTTGCAGGAATTGAAATTTGTTGAACTTTTGGAGCAAATTCAGATAGTTTAGTTCTTGGAGTATCAATAACCTCAAGCATCTTGCCCATAATATGCATTCTGCCTGCCTTTGCTTGTTCAAGTGCTTGCTCTAAAACTTTTCTTGGAATACCTTTTAGCTTGATGTCCATCTGGATTGCGGTAATACCCTCAGAAGTTCCAGCAACTTTAAAGTCCATGTCACCAACGTGATCCTCTAAACCTTGAATGTCAGATAAAACTAAGTATTGTTTACCATCGCTCATAAGTCCCATGGCAATTCCAGCAACTGGGCGTTTGATTGGTACACCAGCAGCCATTAATGACAGGGTTGAACCACAAACTGCAGCTTGAGATGTTGAGCCATTTGAACTCATAATTTCAGTTACCACATGAATTGTGTAAGGAAAGTCTTTTTGAGATGGAAGCATTGGAACCAATGCTCTTTCTGCTAAAGCACCGTGACCAATTTCACGACGTTTTGGAGCACCAAATCTACCAGCTTCACCGGAAGCATATGGAGGCATACTGTAGTGATGGAAATATTTCAAATCCTCTTCACCTCTGATGCTCTCAACTAATTGTCCTCTGGATGGATCTGCTAAAGTTACAATCGTAAGACCTTGTGTTGCGCCTCTCTTGAACATTGCTGAACCATGAGTTCTTGGAAAAACATCAACTTCAACCCAAATTGGTCTGATTTCATCTGTTTTTCTACCATCTGGTCTAACACCATCAGCTAAAATTAACTCTCTAGCTGCTTTTTTTGTTAAGCTGTAAAGTGCTGAAGAAATTTCTTTTTCAGTAACTGCATCTTCGGAATCATCATCTTCCTTGACTAACTCAGCAATTAATTTTGCCTTAAGCTCATCAATACCAGATTCTTTGATTAAGACACCCTCTTTTTTGACAATTTCTTTGAGTTCAGCAACATTTTTTGCATAGATTTTTTCAACCAATGCTTCATTTTTAGCATTTTTTGCTTTTGTTGCATCGTCAATAAGCTCTACTTTTTCTCTGCCTACTTCTGCGACAATTTCGCTGATTGCTGAACAAATCTTACCCATTTCTTCTTGAGCTTTAATTAAGGCTTCAACCATTACGTCTTCCTTAATTTCATCTGCACCAGCCTCAACCATAACGACAGCTTCACCAGAACCTGCAACAATTAAATCTAAACTTGAAGTGTCTCGCTCATCATAAGTTGGATTGTATAAAAATTGACTTGTTTCTTTGTTGTAACCAATTCTCAAACCAGCCATTGGACCATCAAATGGAATTTCAGAAATTGCTAAACCAAGTGCACTTCCCAAAAGACCAAGCATGTCTGGATCATTTTGCCCATCATATGAAAAAACAGTGTTAATCACTTGAACTTCATTTGTGAGTCCTTCTGGAAATAATGGTCTTAGTGAACGGTCAATGACACGTGCTTTTAAGATAACTTCGTCTAAAGGACGACCGTCTCTTTTAACCCATCTAGAACCTTTAATGATTCCAGCTGCAAATAGTTTTTCAGCGAACTCAACTGAAAGTGGGAAATAACCCAAATCAATTTTTCTACCAAGAGCAACAGTGGTATGTACTACGGTTTCACCACAAGTTATGAGCACAGCAGCACTTACTTGTTCTGAAAATTTACCGATCTCGATAGATACGGTTTTGTCACCAACTCGAATGTCCTTCTTATAGGTGTTTGGATATGTCGGATATGACATAAAATCCTTTCTCAAACTCTAGAATTGCTTGAATAGAGTATTCCGTGAGAAAGGACAAATTAAAATTTGTAGCCAAGCTGCGAAATTGCAACTAGCTATGCTAAATTTATCTTCTCTCTTGAATCCTCAATGATCAAGTTACTATCTAGAGTTTTATTAATTTATTAATTAGAAATACATGAGTAAATCTGCAACTATTATAGCATGAAAACAAGGCCAAATTAATTAAATTTAGTTATTTCTTCCTATTAACCAACATGTTGTATAAAACAAGATAAGATAGTGACACAACTGGAATTGTGACAAGCAAACCAACAAATATAGCTAAAATTCCTGAATACATCAATAAAACACTAGTAAATAGAAAACCTACCAAATCCCATTTGACACCATCTGTTAATTTAGCACTAGCTTTTAATGCTTCAATTGGACCCATATTTTTATCAATTACTAAATATGGAGTAAACATATATTTGATCGAAAAAATGAAACCTGGAATGATAAATAAAATCATACCTCCAAGAATTATTAACATCATCAAAATTTGTGAGGCAATATAATTAACGGTTTTTGGCAAAACTGATTTGAAAGTTTCCAAACTAATCTTTTTACCTCTACTAATAGTCATTAGAGCATTTGTAACTCCCATGCCAACTACTAAACTTAATATCATGTAAGCAACGTAAATTATCCAATAGGCGGTGGAACCTTCATCAGCTTTAAAAACTGAAAGAGCAAAAGAATAAATCGCCATCAAAATCCATGGCAAAATAAAAACAGCGTAAACAGAAATCCAATCTTCTTTAAAAATTTTCCAAGTTTGTCTAAATGTATTGCCAATAAATAGACCATTTTCTGGTACAACCAAAGCTGCTTTTTCTTCCATATTGACCTTAAAAAATAATAAATAATTTTCTGTGAGTTTAATTATAACAGAAACCAAAACCACCTCCAAATTGGAGGTGGTTTAAATACAAATTTAAAAAATTATTTATTTAAATCTAATCTATCAAGAAGTTTTCTGTATCTTTCTTCACTTCTTGTAAGTAAGAAATTAAGTAATCTTCTTCTTTTAGCAACTTGCTTCAAAAGACCTCTTCTTGAGTGATTGTCTTTTTTGTGACCACCCAAATGTTTGGTTAACTCTTGAATTGAAGCTGTTAACAAAGCAATTTGAACTTCTGGAGATCCAGTGTCACCTTCAAAAAGAGCGAAGTCTTTGATAATTTGTTGTTTTTGAGCTTTTATTAAAGCCATGGTATCCTTTCCTTACTCTCTCAGTCTTGATGGGTTGCCCCTATTTAAAACCAAAAGGTAAAGTAACCTAATTAATATATCCTATTATATCACAAATTTACTCTTCATCCTCGATTTTGTAGGCAACAATTATGTCACCAACTTGAAAATCAAGTTTTTTATTTCTGAAAGTCATGCCAAACTCACTCTTTGCTTTGACAGAATCGATGTCTTCCTTGCCGTGCATCATATTTTTGACGGTTGGATCTGCAATAATTTCTTCTCCACGTTTAAGATGGTAGAGATCAGTTTTCTTAAGTTCGCCAGTTTTTACTTTAGAACCAGCAATTCTCTCGCCATTCATAGTAAAAATTTGCATAACTTCAGCTTCACCTAAAACAACTTCATCAATTGTAGGTTCGATTAGTTTCAACATTTGCTTCTGCAAATCTTCAATTAATTTATAAATCACGTCATATGTCTTAACTTTGACGCCAGAATTTTTGGCCATCAGCACAATTTTTTTTGAAACTTTAGTATGAAAGGAAATAATTAAAGCATTACTTGTAGCAGCACTTTCAACATCAGATTCCGTAACTGGTCCAACACTGGAAGAAATGATATTGGTGCTCTCTAGATCAATAGTTTGTAAAATAGCTTCTAAAGTGCCTTCAACGTCAGCCTTGATAATTAAATTTAATTTTGGTTTTTGATCAATTAATTCAGAAAAATCCAAATCACCCCATTGGTCTTTGACCTTAGAATCAGCTTGAGAATCATCGGCATTTTCAACCTCTTCAACCACTGGATAATTTGCATCTGTGTCTCTAATCAAAGCTCCAACCGATGGAGATTGATTAAAACCAATTATTTCTGCTGCAAAACCTGGAGTAACTTTGGCCAAATCCTCGCCCAAAGCATTACTAAGTTTTTTAACACGGCCATCAGTACTATCTGAATAAATATTCTGTCTTAGTGATAGAGTGCCATTTTTAACAATAACTGTAGCAGAAACACCTTTTTTTGAGTCTTTTGAAGATTCAATCACGATTGCTTCTAGTGGTGCATCTGGATCAGCTGTAATTTCTTGCAACTCAGCAATTAAATTAATTGTTTCAAGTAGTTTATCAATTCCTTTGCCTTTGAGCGCGGAAATTTCAACAGCTTCTATATCTCCACCGTAATCAGTTACCATCAAACCATGCTCAGCTAAGCCAGATTTTGCAAGATCAAGATTTACATTAGGTAAATCAATTTTGTTGATCGCGACAACGACTGGAACATTAGAATTTTTAATATGTCTAATAGATTCAATTGTTTGTGGTTTTACGCCATCATTGGCAGCAACAACTAAAATTACAATATCAGTAACTTTTGCGCCTCTTTCTCTCATTTTATTGAAAGCAGCATGTCCTGGTGTATCAATGAATGTAATATCTTTACCATTGTGCTTGATACTGTAGGCACCAATGTGTTGGGTAATACCACCGGCTTCACCTGCCACAACATTTGATTTTCTCAAATGATCTAGAAGCGTAGTTTTACCATGGTCAACATGACCCATGATAGTAATAATAGCTGGTCTTGGTTGTAATGCCATAATTTTTCCGATTACTCTTTATTTATTCTAACTTAATTTGTTGGCTAGATCATCAAATGAATCTCTTTTGGACATTTCTTCTTCAAATTCTTTGACTCTGTCCATTAAGATTTTTTCTTGCTCATCTCCGAGTTCTGCTTCTAACCATTTATTTTTAAATCTTGATAAATCGGCTAAAGTTGTGAGCTTATTCATTACCAAGAAATCTCTTGTATCTTCAATTAATCCGGCAAAAGTGTCGATTTCAAATTCTTCTTTACCAGTCATTTCAGATTTAACACTACCTTCTGCAGATGCGATGGTGATTTTATAACCAGTGAGCTTTGCAGCTAATCTGACATTTTGACCACCACGTCCAATTGCTAAAGATAATTGATCATCTGGAGCAACTACTACTGCTGATTTATCATCTTTATTAATTGTAATTTTTAGGCCTTCAGCTGGTGCTAATGAACCTTGAATAAGTAGTCTGTCATCATCAGAAAATGAAATAATATCTAGCTTTTCATTGTTTAATTCTCTGATAACTTCCTGGACACGAATTCCTCTTTGACCAACGCATGAACCAACTGGATCAACGCCATCTTGGGTTGATCTAACAGCTAATTTTGTTCTAACACCTGCTTCACGAGCGATTAGGGCAACTTCAACTGTTTCAGCAGCAATTTCAGGAACTTCTCTCTCGAATAGTTTGGAAACTAATTCTTTGACAGCTCTTGAAACAATTATTTTTTTACCTCTTGGTGTCTCAATAATTTCTTTAATGAAAACCGTGATTCTATTGTTCATTTTGTAGAACTCACCACGCATTTGCTCTTCTGGAGGCATGTATCCTTGACCTCTGCCTAAGTCCAAAATAACTGATCTGCCATCCATTCTCAAAATTTGAGCTGTAATTATTTCACCAACTTTATCTGCGTAATCTTGGATAACCATGTCACGCTCTGATTCTCTTATTTTTTGCAAGATGACCTGTTTTGCAGTTTGAGCAGCAATACGACCAAATCCAGCTGGAGTAACATCCTCTGGTTTTGAGTCATCCCATTTCAAAATTTCACCAGTTTCTTCATCTTTTTCGACAATTGGGCACTTAAATATTGTGGATTCACCACTGTCTTCATTAAGATCGACAAAGTAGTAGGATTCTTCTTCCAAATGACCAAATTGCTTTCTGTAAGCAGAAACCAATGCTTGTCTAATTGCTTCATAAATTGAAGCTGGT
>JAGNLY010000007.1:0-11357 GCA_017999345.1 Candidatus Woesebacteria bacterium | reverse complement strand
AGATAACCTGTTTTGCAGTTTGAGCAGCAATACGACCAAATCCAGCTGGAGTAACATCCTCTGGTTTTGAGTCATCCCATTTCAAAATTTCACCAGTTTCTTCATCTTTTTCGACAATTGGGCACTTAAAAATTGTGGATTCACCACTGTCTTCATTAAGATCGACAAAGTAGTAGGATTCTTCTTCCAAATGACCAAATTGCTTTCTGTAAGCAGAAACCAATGCTTGTCTAATTGCTTCATAAATTGAAGCTGGTTCGATATGTCTTTCACTGGCAATTTGATTAATTGCTGCTGCGAATTCTGTACGAACTATTTTTGATTTTGCTGGTGATGGTGTTTTTTTTGATTTAGCCATTTTTTCTTTCAAACACTGACTGTTAATTTAAATAAATATTTTAAATGTTCTCGGCTAAGCAAAGCTTAGATGTTCACATTTATAAATATTTATTTAATGTGCAGTTAGTTTTTAAATAAATTAATAAATACTTTTCTGTTGCGCAAAGGCGCAAATTTAATAAAAAAGGACCTTTCAGCTGGTCCCTTCATTATCAAATCTGGGTATATTATAGCAAATTTGTTGGGAAATTGCAATTATATTGGACCGGTAATTATAGCGTAAAAGAAAGAACTATTCTATTTCATCTATTTCTTTTTGCATTTCTTGATTAGCCTCTTGGATTAATTCAAGCTTTTCAGCATCTGGTATATCAGTTCTATCCCTAATCTCTTTTTTAATTTTATCGTATCTTCTAGTTATTTTTTTCACCTTCAGCAAATCTTCTTCCAGCAGTTGATTTTTCTTGCATAAGCTATTTCCTTATTTGTAATTACCTATTAAATAAATTTTTTAATTTTAAACCCAATGATTCCTGTGGAGGAATTGGTGGTTCGTCTACAGCTACTGTATCAGATTCTAATGGTTTTATAACTGGTTTTTCCATATGCGTAATTCCTCTTCCGCAATATTCACATTTTGGCTTATAACGATCAGCAACTGGGCCTCCACACATATCACAGTTTGAAGGTAGCTCTCTAATTCCATCTATTACGATTAGAGTATCTGCACTTTCATCTTCAATATATTTTGGTCCTCCGGGACCAACTTCAATCATATATTTTATCAACGCAATCTTATCACCTGGTTTTTCCCAAATATTAACTTTATCCGGATTTCTACCAACTCTAGCTAAAAAATCTGTTCTTTCTGGATCTGAAGCAGCAAGTTGAAATAAATGTGTTTGTCTATCTAATTCTGCCGATCTGGTCTTTACAGTGGCGGTGAGACCAAGCCTGTCACTTTTACCTCTAGCCGCAGATACAATGTCAATCATATGTGTGCAGTAATCTGCCTGTTTTTCTAACTCAAGTTGCCAATCTTGGCCAGGAAGAATATCTTCTTTTCCATAGTAAACATCAAGTCCGTTTGTTTTAAGTGCTCTATACACTCTTTTTGCAAGTTGAACATCTTCAGCTGCGCTACCGGAATTGATGAAAATTTTTGGTTTTGGCTTTGTTTCTTTAAAATAATCACAAGCTTCTTCAAATGATTTGAATTTTAATGTTTCTTCTTCTATCATTTTGATAAAATCATCTTTTTAGTTTTTTTAAGAATTTCCAAATTTATAACCTGCTTTTCTAAGTTTTTGTTCGTCGGATTCATAGGATTGAAATGATTTTCTAGTTCGATTCATTAAACCTACACCACAACTTGAACAAGACACTTCATTAACCGTTGTGCTTCGAGCATTTCCGCAGTTTGGACAATATAAAGCTGCGTTTACTTCTGCATAAATTTTTTCATTATCACCATTTACCTTCTCTGTTTTATCTTTAGCAAATTTAACTATTTCTGTTGCCAAAATTGCTGGTAAATTTCCAATTTGAAAGACACTCTCTCCTCCATCTATTAATGCATTTACGTCTGGAAGAGCATCTTCAAAACTTAATCCTGCTTTAAATGAAGAAACTAATCCCAAAATACCACTTGCTGCCTTCAAAGATTCAGCAAAGAAATTTTTACTATTTGATCCTGTAATCCTAATTTTACATTCACCCACTTTTACTCTTGATTCTTCAGAATCGGATACTTCAGTACTATTTTTAACAAAAACTCTGAGTAATTCCGTGCCTGCTTCATCAGAAAAAACAATTTCCCCGCTTGTTTTGTCTGAGTCATTTTCAACCGTCATATTTATATCACTATTTTGCAAAGCAGCTTTAAAACTATTTTCTAAATCATTTATATCTATGTTTACCTTATATGCATGTTCTGAACCATTCACTAGTTCTGAGATTATCTTTACTACTTCAGCTGCTGTTCCAGCGGCAACAAGTCCAGCTCCTCCAAGAGCACCGCCAATTATTTCATTAATTGAAGATTTCTCTGGTTCTACATAATTGGTATTAACTTTAGATATAAAAAGTGGATCAAACTTTAGTTTATTAAGCCAAGCCTTTTTAGCCTCAGGCTTTGTTACCGCAAGTTCTCTAAGTTTTTCAACAGCTATGGCTTCATCTGGCACACCAAGAAACTCAAAAAATTGATAATTTTTAAATTGGCCATCATTAAGCATTTTTGGAGCGTGCTCCAAAAAATCAGCCTCGTTAAGCTTCTTTAACCATTTAAGCAAAACGGTTAATGGTTCTTTCTTTAGTACAGGGATCAATTCTTCCACAGACGAAGCTTTGAATTCAGCACAAAGTTCGGCAAGACTTAAAGAGCCGTCCGTAATTTGTTCTAGCCTACCTGCTGCTGGTTTTTCATTCAATTGCATAGTAATTACTCTTTCTATTATCTAATGACTAAAAAAAGTATATCACTATTATTGACTTTTTCTACAAACCCAAATCTCTTAATTTCTCAACTTCTTTTCTTTGAGCACGGTTGAGTTTGTCAGGAAGTGCAACTATAAATCTAACATAAAGATCACCTTTGCCATGGCCTTGTACGTGAGGCACGCCCTCGCCCCTAAGTCTAACCATAGTCTGGGATTGAGTTCCAGGTCTGACTTTTAACTTAAGATTTTGATCGATTGTTTTAACATTTACATCTGCGCCTAATAAAGCTGTAGTAAGTGAAATTTGCTGGTCAATAAATAAATCATAGCCATCGCGTCTAAAAGTTGGGTGGGTTTTAACATTAATACTGATATCAAACTCAGAAAATCTAAGTCTTGTGCCATCATTAGCTCCAGCTGGAACTTTTATTTTATGTTTTTTGCCTTCAATTTCAACTTCTTTGGTTACACCTTTAACAGCTTCAATAAAATCAATTGAAAGTGAGTATCTTTGTCTTCTTTGTTGCTGTGAAAAACCACCGCCAAAAAATTGTTCAAAAATATCAAAAGGATCTCCAAAATCAGAATTTTGAAAGGGATTCTGGCCAGTTGAATATGTATACGTTTGTCCGCCGCCACCAAATGGATTGCCACCGCCAAATGGATTACCTCCTGCGAAAGGGTTGCCACCCATACCGCCAGCAGGATCAAAAGCCGCATGACCAAATTGATCATAAGTTTGGCGTTTTTTTTCGTCTGAAACTACTTGATAAGCTTCATTAATTTCTTTAAATTTAGTTTCAGCTTCTTTTTTGTTGTCTGGATTTTTATCAGGGTGCCATTTTAAGGCAGCTTTTCTATATGCTGACTTTATATCAGCTTTGGTTGCATCTTTTTTAACACCTAAAATATCGTAGTAATCACGTTTGGTTGCCATAAGTTCTTTATTTTACCAGAAATTTAAACTCATGTAGCTTGTATCGCAAACTTGATTACGCAGATTTAAAGAAAAATTGTAAATCTTGCTTTAATAGGTTTGCTTATACAAGCTACATTAAACTTTAATTTTTAAAAATAAGTTTCGTAAGACTTGCGTTACAAATACTACTGACTCTTTATTTTAATTATTCGTTCACTACTTCTGCTTCTTCAGCTTCGTCTTTGCCTGATTTTGCTTCAGATTTACCATCAGTTTTAGCTCCATCAGAACCTGCCTCAGCACCACCTTGTGCACCATTTTTGGCTGCTTGTTCTTTTTGCATAGCTTCACCAATTTTTTGTGCCGACTTAAACATTTCATCAGTGGCTGAATCAAGCTCTTCTTTTGTAACGTCGTCTTTAGCTGCCAACTCTTTAAGTTTTTTGACGTTTTCTGCGATACTTTCTTTATCGTCTTTCTCAAGCTTGTCGCCATATTCCTCAAGTTGTTTTTCAATCTCAAAAGAAACTTGATTGGCATGATTTTTAGCCTCAATCAATTCTTTCTTTCTCTTGTCATCATCAGCATGCATTTCAGCATCTTTCTTCATTTTTTCAACTTCTTCATCAGACAAGTTCGTTGAGTTTTGAATGGTGATTTTTTGCTCTTTACCAGTGTTTTTCTCTTTGGCAGTAACATTCAAAATTCCACTTGAATCGATATCAAAAGTCACTTCAATCTGAGGCACGCCTCTTGGTGCTGGTGGAATACCATCGAGTACAAATCTTCCAAGAGTCTTGTTATCGGCAGCCATCTCGCGCTCACCTTGCAAAACATTAATCTCTACTTGAGTTTGATTTGGAGCAGCTGTTGAGAAAACCTGAGATTTGCTTGTAGGAATTGTAGTATTTCTGTCGATTAAAGGAGTTCTAATTCCACCAAGTGTCTCTAGTCCAAGTGTTAATGGCGTAACGTCCAACAAAACTACGTCTGTAACGTCACCACCAATGATTCCGGCTTGAATTGCAGCACCAATTGCCACAACTTCATCTGGATTTACACCTTTATGTGGTTCCTTGCCAAAGAATTTCTTCACTTCTTCTTGGATTCTTGGCATTCTGGTCATACCACCGACTAGAACAACTTCGTTAATTTCGTCTTTACTCACCCCAGCATCTTTTAATGCTTTTTGAGCTGGTACAAATGATTTTTTAATTAAATCATCAACCAATTCTTCAAGCTTTGAGCGAGTTAGTGTTAAGGTTAAATGTAATGGCTGACCATCATCACCTTGGGTAATAAATGGCTGATTAATTTCAGTTGATTGTGCGCTTGAAAGTTCAATTTTTGCTTTTTCAGCACTATCCTTAACACGTTGAAGTGCTTGAGGATCTTTGGAAAGATCTTTGCCATTTTCTTTTTTAAACTCGGCAACTATCCATTCTATGATCTTGCTATCAAAATCGTCTCCTCCCAAGAAAGTATCACCATTGGTGGATTTGACTTCGAACACACCATCACCTATTTCCAAAATTGAGATATCAAATGTACCACCACCTAAGTCATAGACGGCAATGGTTTTGTTACCTGATTTATCTAATCCATAAGCAAGTGCTGCTGCAGTTGGCTCGTTGACTATACGCTCAACACTAAGTCCAGCAATTTCTCCAGCTTGCTTGGTGGCTTGTCTTTGAGCATCATCGAAATATGCTGGAACTGTGATGACAGCTCTAGTTACTGTTGTGCCCAAATAACTTTCTGCATCTGCTTTTGCTTTTGCCAAAATTTTGGCTGAAACTTCTTGTGGAGAATATTTCTTACCATCAATATTAACCACTGCCATGCCATCTTTACCTTCAATAATCTCATAAGATACATGTTTAACAGCTGCTTTGACTTCTTCAGATTTAAGCTTAGCTCCCATAAAACGCTTAACAGAGTTAACTGTTTTCTTAGGATTCAAAACCATCTGGCGTTTGGCTACATCTCCAACTGAAATATCATTGCCTTTGAATGAAACTATAGATGGGAAAGTATTTCTTCCTTCTGCGGTTGGAATTATTTTTGGAGAACCACCTTCCATCACAGCAATTGCTGAGTTGGTGGTACCTAAATCAATACCAATTATTTTGCCGGTGGCTTGTTTTTTGTCTGACATAATTTTTCCTTTACTCTTTTTTTATAACTTTATTTTTTATAATATTTTAAAATTAAATTTAATTAATTATCACCAATTTTAGCAGACAATTAATTAGACTGCTAGTAGCAATTTAATCAAGAGACTGCTAATCTAATATCACTTTTGCGTGCTGAACCACTTCGCCATTTAATGAAAAACCATCCTTAACAATTTTGGTTACTTTTTCGCCTTTTTCACCTTTATCCACTACTTCCATAGTTTCAATATCAAATTTTTTATCAAGACAATCAAGTTTTTTCAAACCATTTGCTTCTAAAACTTGCCATAACTGAGATATCACCATATTTAGCCCAACATCATTCAATTGCTGAGATGCCAAAGACAAATTAGCCAATGGATTAATTAAGTCCTCAACAAAAGTTTTGGCTGCCAGTTTAATAAGCTTTATTCTCTCTTCTTGAGTTCTTCTGACCAAGTTTTGATAATCTGCTAGAGATCTTTGTTCTTTATTCTGAGCAAACTCAAGTTGTTTGATTAAATCATCTAATTCTTGCTTTTTAATTTCAATCATCTCAGATTCTAATTCTTGAGTTTTTTCATCTTGATCGATTCCATCTTGATCAATATCTAGATCAAGCTCTTGATCAAGATTTTCATCAACACTTTTATTTTTTGATTTCATAATTTTTCCTAAAATGGATAAATAAATTACTCAACTATTTCGTTAATCAAATTTCTCATATATTTCATCATTGGAATAATATATGGATAATCAAATCTGCTTGATCCCAAAACTCCAACGTGAATAATTTGTCCATCAACTTCAAAAGTCATATGGATAATCCCGATTCCATTCAAATCTTTGTTTCCAAGTTCAGGTCCATAAATAACTTGGATTAAATTTTCGCTTGTACTTGACCTAAAAATCTCACCCAAAAGCGTCTCTTCTTCAATCAGTTGAAGAACGTGGCGCATTACCTTAATGTCATAAAATTCAGGCATTTGCAGTAAATTTGCATATCCAGAATGATAAAGTTGATCATCTTCAACCAAAGTTATTGCCAAAGCATTGGATTTATCGGCCAAGACTTTAGTAATTTGATGAAACATCTTGTCAGTTTGACTTCTGCTATTCCAAATTTTCTCTTTTGCAGAAACTTCATCGGCCACCGACAAGTCTTTCTCTTTCATCAATTCATTTACATACAATTTCATAGCTGCAGGAGTTGGAATTCTACCAGCGCTACTATGAGTTTTGGTTAAATAACCTTGATTTGTGAGATAAACCATCTCATTTCTGATTGTTGCAGGAGAAACTCCGATAGCAAATTTTTTATCAATTGTTTCAGAGCCGACTGGTTCAGCAGTAGTAATAAACTCTTCAATTAGAGCTCTTAGAATTTGTACTTGTCTTGCTGTTAGATCAATCATATCTTAGCAATCATAACTAGTGTTTGCTAGGTTGTCAACTGATTGTTTTTTCTATACACTAATCTAAAGAAAATTTATCAATCCAGAACATGTACCATCGAAGAATTAAAAAAGTCAAAATAATTGTTCAATCTTTAATCGTTTTGGGAATATTTATCTCAGTAATAGTTGGCGCCGCGCAAATTCAAGTGGTTCGAGAATTTTTTGGCCAAGCTTCAGGAGAAGAGGCCAATATCCATGTTTACACCAAGACAACGCAAGGAAGTTATGACAAACCATGGAGAAATTTGGCCCAAGGTGGTGAATCCAACAACTGGAGATTAACTCCACTCACAACCCAAGTCAAAGCTCTAAATCCAGAATACATTAGAATCGATCATATTTATGATTTTTATGAGATAGCTCAAGGAACTTCAGGCAATTTAAGTTTCAACTTTTCAAAACTAGATCTGATTATCAACGATATTTTGGCAACTGGAGCTAAGCCATATATTGCACTTACTTATATGCCTCCGCAACTTTCAAATGGTGATATTGTGGGAGCACCACAAAACTATGGCGATTGGCAATTAATCGTCCAAAAAACAATTGAGCACGTAAGTGGTACTAGAGGTATCTCGGATGTTTATTACGAAGTTTGGAACGAACCAGATTTATTTGGTGGTTGGAAATATTATGGCAATAAAAATTATCTAACACTCTATCAATACTCTGCTTTGGGAGCTCAAAATGCCAGAGGAGTCAAGCCTTTCAAGTTGGGTGGTCCTGCCATCACCGCTTTTTATAAAAACTGGATGGAAGCCTTAGTAAAATACACCGCCGAAAATAATCTTAGATTAGACTTCATTTCTTGGCACCGATATAGCACTGAAGTTGATCAATACCGTGAAGACATGATTGAGGCCAGAAAAGTTTTAAGAAAATATCCTCAGCTACAAAACTCAATAGAACTTCACATAACTGAATGGGGACACGATAGTCAAAATAATGATGGTTATGACAATAATTTTTCTGCTGCCCATTCTGTGGCCGCAGCAATCGAAATGGTTGGAACTGTTGATAAGGCCTTTGCATTTGAAATTCAAGACGGCAAATCTCCGGAAGGAAAGGAGTTTTGGGGTCGCTGGGGAATGTTTACTCACCAAGATTTTGGCGCCAAAGCTAAACCAAGATACTATGCTCTCAAAATGCTTGATCGTATTTCAAACGAAGAAATTAGACTTCTTGGCAAAGGTAGTTGGGTAAAAGCCTTGGCAGGAAAAAATGCCAATCAAAATATCGAAGTTATTTTAGCAAATTTTGATAAAAATAATTCTCATGGAGAAAATGTGCCAATCACTTTTGAAGAAGTGACCCCTGGAAATTACTTAATTACTAAAGAACTAAGCAGCGGCCAAAGTTTTGTAGAAAAAGTTGCGACAACTGAAGCTAAACTTAAAACCGTTTTCTATATGCCAACTAATAGCGTTGGATTTGTGACTTTGAAGAAGGAATAGCTTATTCTTCTTTGTAAGAAATAAATGATCCCAAAGCCAACATTGAAGTAACAATTCCCATGCTTTGGACCGCTAACTCTGGAGCTGGAGAGGCAGCTTTTTCGATATCAATCACTGGTTCATTAATAATTGTTTCTATCGCTTGATATATTTTTTCTAACTCTTCGTCACTTTGCATACCTTGATCAATTTGTTTTAACAATAAATCTACTAAAGTATATAGAATTGACGAGTACAGGACAGTTATTTCCATGGCTTCTACATATCCTAATCTTTCAATTGCTATTCCAGTCAAAAGACCCAAGCAGTCAAAATGTTGATAAGAAACTTTTTCAGTTGGATTTTTAAGGTCAATCTTTAAAACCTGTTTAGTATGCTTAACAAGTTCTGCAGCTAATATTTCGTCACCTTTTTCTAAAGGAAGCATGAAATTTTTTTCAATGCTTTGCAATAATTGTTCGCGGCTAGGTTTTTTCATATTAAGATTTGATAGTATATTATTGTATCAAATTATATCATTAGAAATGAAAAAGTATATTTAATAAACTAGCCTAATTTGTCAGCAACAAACTCCTCAATCTCTTTTTTAAATCTAGTTTTGCTAAATTTGAGTGAATATTTATATAATTTATTTTTATCAAACTTCATTTTCTCAATTTTCTTGATTGCCTTGCTAAAGTCTTCAACTGTAAACTTGTCAAAAAATACACCATTCTCGCCTTCAACGACAGTCTCTAATGGACCACCGGATCTATGAGCAATCACGGGCACTCCATGACCCATTGCTTCAATTGGAACCATACCAAAATCTTCATCTTCAGCAGGATATAAAAGTGCTTCAGCATTTTCATAAAGTTCAAAAAGCTGTTTGTCATTTGCAGACTCAAAAAATTCCACCGTTGGACCAGCAATTTCTTTAAGATAATCCAAGCCTTTGCCTGAGCCCACTACCTTGAGTTTAAATCCCATTTTTGTGGCAGCTGAGACGACAAGATCGACATGTTTGCTCATTGCGAGTCGGCCAACGTATAAATAATAGCCATCTTTATTTATGTTAGAAATTTTTGATTCAAATTTTCGACCACCTTCAATTTCAATTGGTGGATAAATGACTGTGGAATCAAGTTTGTAAAATTTCTTAATTCTTCTAGCCGTTTCTTTTGAATTGGCAATAAAATAATCAACATTATTTCTAGAAACATAGAGATCAACAACTCTTAAATAATGATTGGCCAAAGTTCCCAAAAAATTCATAACTGGATTTTTTTTCCAGTCGGTCATGGTTGTGTAACCGTACAATGAACGAGCTGGAGTATGACAATAAGTGATATGAACTGTTGGTTTTTTGGTGTTTTCTCCTCTGCCACCTCTCACTTTCACTGCTTTTGAAAAATATGCATTGGTAGATGAAATCACTACATCATATTCTGACAAATCAAAATGAGAAAAATATTGGGGCGCAAAAATTCTGAGTGGTGAAAATAGTTTTTTATAAAATGGTATCTTGGTCAGCCAACTTTGATAAATTTTCCAATCTGCAAATTTTTGCCAATGAATTCCAGTCACTGATGAATCAACAAATGATACATAGACTGGTGCGTCTGGAAATATCTCATGTAAAACTTCCAAAACTCTTTCGGCACCACCGTATTCGCGAAGGTAATCATGTGCGAGGGCGACTTTTAGATCTTTTATTTTTTTCATAGATTTAATACCTTTTTATATTCTATCAGAGGTTAACTTTTTAATTTAAAAAAAAACGAACATTCAAACGAAGTTTGCGAGAGTTTTTTTTAAAATTAAAAAAGTGCCTCTTGGATAGAAATCTCAAAATCATCTTTTGGCAACATTCTTCTTAGCGACACAAAATTATATTTATCAAATATTTCAGCAACTTTTTCTTTACTATAATCGTTAACCACACATTTATTAAGTGAGAAATCTACTGGAGCATCAAGCATAATTGTTGCTAATTCTTGACTTAAAAATGCCATTTTTTTATCGTCAATTATTTTCCTAAGCACTGCACCTTTTAAGGTTTGGTGGCCTTTCAAGTCGTCATTTTTTTCTAGCTCCTCAGCCTTTTCATAAACTTTTTCTAGACTGTCAAACTCTTGAATTAATTTTGCAGCAGTTTTTGAACCAACTCCTTTAACTCCAGGAATATTGTCAGATGGATCACCCATCAGAGCTTTAAGATCAACAATTTGATTTGCTCTGACCTTCATTTTTTCCAAAACTGCTTGTTCATCATACTCAACATCGTGCGAAAATTGTCCTCTGCCAGGAATAAATACGTGAGTGTTGTCATCATCAACTAATTGCAAAATATCTTTATCACCCGTAACTATGGTTGTTAAAATTTTATTTTCTTCAGATTTTTTCTTATTGTCTTGTGCAATAATTCTAGAAATAGTACCCAAAATATCGTCTGCTTCAAAATTCTCCAATTCAAATTGTGGAATATTAAAAGCCTCAACAACTTCTTTAATCAGTGGAATTTGAGCAATCAGATCATCTGGCATTGGCGCTCTTTGAGCTTTGTAAGCCTCGAATGACTCCACCCGCTTTGACTTACCATTCTTGTGATC
>JAGNLY010000006.1:0-12827 GCA_017999345.1 Candidatus Woesebacteria bacterium | reverse complement strand
CATCTTAAAGAACTTTCAGAAAGTGCCAATAAAACAAATGAAGCAACCTTAAATTCTCTAGAAAGTAGAATTAATAATGCAAGAAATTCAATCAAAGTAGCCAAAGAGGAGGCAGCTGCTTTATCAGATAAAATAGATAAGAGAGAGGTTGATTTGGCGCTCCAATACCAAATATTTTCCGCAAGAATTGCTCAACAATACAAAAGAATCAGAACTTTTTCACCGATAGTTGCTGTTTTAATCAGTAAAAATGCGTCTGATCTAACAAAAGATCTTGCCTATAGAAATTCAGTCAAAAACCAAGACAACCAGTTTATAAGAGCGATAGGCGAAGATATTTTGAATCTTCAAACCGATAAAAAGAAGCTTGAGTCAGATCAGATTAGGTTGGCAGGATTAGAAAAGCAACTAGACGAACAAGCTTCATTTTTTAAAGTAGAAATTGATAAAGCCAAAAATTATCAAAAAGAACTTAGTGGAAAGATTGCTGATTTATCTGCAAGACAGCAGGAAATTATTAATGCTAGATCTGGAAGTTTTACAGTGAGTGGAGATAGTGAATTAGCAGACGACTACTTGGCATCGATCAAAGGTTTCAAGGAATCCGCCCCCGGTGGTTATTTTGCAGTTTTTTCTTTTGGTGGATATAGCCATAGAAATGGGATGAGCCAATATGGTGCTCTTGGAAGAGCAAAAGAAGGCCAAAATTACCAGCAAATATTGTCAGCTTACTATCCTGGAACCTCAATAAAAAATGATTATCCAGTAATGAATCAAATAACAGTTGATGGTTATAGAACGGATTCATTTGAAGATTGGTATTTAAAAAGAATTTATGAAGTTCCTGAAAGTTGGCCAATTGAAGTACTAAAAGCTCAGGCAATTGCTGCTCGTACCTATGCTATTAAATATACTAACAATGGACAAAGATCTATCTGTACAACTGAGACATGCCAAGTATTCAAAGATTCTCCAAAGGGTGGAGCTTGGGATCAAGCTGTTAATGAAACAAGAGGAATGGTTTTGGTTGATGGCGGTGGTAATCCTGTTTCAACCCAGTTTGCCTCTACACATGGCGGTTGGTCACAAACCTCTGGATGGGATACGACCGATGGGTCCGGTGGTTCTAATTTACTTGATAAAGCTTATGAAAAAATTGGTGGCTCACCATGGCTGTATAAATCATGGTGGAGGGCAGGATATAGTAGTAGTGGATCAACCTGTGGCAGATCAAATCCTTGGCTTAGCCCAGAGGAAATGGCTGATATCGTTAATACTCACCTTGTCCTGAAAAATGGATCTGGTGGTGAAACCGAGAGAATTAGTCCTGTTACTACCGAATGCTGGGGAGGTAATCCATATAGTTTGAGCGAACTTCGTGATGTGGCCAGTAAATATGGCGGTCTTTCTTCAGCAAATAGTGTGTCTGTTTCTCAAGGTAATGGCAGAACAAATACGGTAAATATTAATGGAGTTTCCATAAATGGAGATGATTTTTGTAAGGCATACAATCTTAGAGCTCCTGGAAACCTAAGAATTCCTCAGTGGTCAGGAAACAGTTGTGGTGGGGCATTTTTCAATATTGAGAAGAAGTAATATATTTGTTTATTTTTATTAGAAATTATTTCAACAACTGTAGTGCGCCAATTATTAAAATGATATAGTACCTCAACTATGGTTATAACTGGCTTAGCACTGCAAAACTTGCGCTCACACAAAAACTTTGTTTTAAAGTTCACAGAAAAAACTACAATTATTGTTGGCGATAATGCTATGGGTAAAACCAGTATTATTGAGGCGTTGTCTTTGCTTTCTACAGGAGATAGTTTTAGAGCCGGCAAGATTGAGGAAATGATTAATTTTGATTCAGATTTGGCCAGAGTAAAAGGCGTGGTCTCATATGAATCAGACTCAATTTTGAGCGAAAGATCGCTAAATTTAGATCAAAAAAATGAAAAAGATGAGATTGAAATTATTCTCACTCATGGCGAGGTTAATGGTAGAAGAACTCAACACAGACTTTTTACTGTAAATGGAGTAAAGCGCAGAAAAAAAGATGCGATTGGTAAATTTTATTCTGTAGTTTTTAGACCAGAAGATATGAGACTTATTGAAGGTTCTCCCTCAAGAAGAAGGGGTTTTCTTAATAATTTGCTCTCAATGATTTCTCCTCAATATGAAGTAGCTTTTAAAAACTACGAGCAAACTTTAAAAAGAAGAAATAAACTATTAATGCAAGTTAGAGAAAGAGAACAACCTAGAACATCATTGCAGTATTGGAATTTAAGTTTAGTGAAATATGGAGAAATTATTCAAAAACACAGGCAAGATTTTTTAGCGAGTTTTTCTTCAGTTGGTTTTCCGGTTAATTTTGAAATCGAGTATGATCCATCAATAATTTCTCAAAGTCGTATTGAAGAATATATCGATCGTGAAATAGCATCTGGTCATTCTTTAGTTGGTCCTCATAAAGACGACATCATTATTTTTCTAACACAAAAAAACAGAAGACTTAGATTGGACACTTTTGGTTCGAGAGGGCAACAAAGATTAGGAGTCTTGTGGCTAAAATTTTGTGAGTTAGAATATTTAGCTGCAACAACAAAGAAAACCTTGTTATTATTAGATGATATTTTATCTGAATTAGATGATGACAGTAAGGCATTGGCGCTTAGTGTTTTGGAAAAATATCAATCAGTTATTACTACAACTGATGAGGGTGTTGTTGAGGAAATAAAAAGACATACTAATAGTTACACAGTTTTAAATTTAAAAAACTTGGTTTAGAAAATATTAGATCTAAAATACTAAAATATGAATCAAACAGTAAAAAAATATTTAAAAAAAATAAATTTGCCTTCAGATAGTTCTCACAAAGGTCAAAATGGAAAACTTTTAATTATCGGTGGGTCGGAGCTTTTTCATGCTGCTAGTAAATGGAGTTTGGATATTGCCTCAAAATTTGTTGATATGGTTTTTTATTCATCCGTACCTGAAAATAACGAATTAATCAGGGAAGCTAAAGGTAATTTTTGGAATGGAATAATTGTGCCGCGTGGCGAAGTTGAAAGCTATATCCAAGAAAGTGATTGTATATTGATTGGTCCTGGAATGGTTAGAGACCAAGAAACAAAAGAATTTGTTAATAATTTGCTTAAAAAATATATAGATAAGAAATGGGTGATTGATGCTGGAGCATTGCAGGTTGTTGAACCAAATTTATTGAATAAAAATCATATAGTTACACCTCATAAGCAAGAAATGGTAAGGCTAGAGGATTCTTTTAAAAATGCGGGATTGGATTTGAGCACTTTAGAAGCAGGAATTTTACTTAAAGGCAAAATTGACGAAGTAACTTTTTCAGAAGATGAATCGAGAAAAACTATCGAAATATCCGGTGGTAATGCCGGAATGACAAAAGGAGGAAGCGGGGATTCGCTTGCAGGTTTGGTAGCGGCACTTTACTGCACTAATGATCAGGCAACTTCGATGGTTGTTGGTAGTTATATCAATAAAAAGGCTGGTGACAGGCTTTATGAAACTGTTGGTTTATATTTTAATACTTCAGATTTGGTTGAAATGGTCCCAAAAGTTTTTTGGGAAGAAGTTATGGTAGCGACGGCGCAAAATGCATAATTTATCTCTGCAAAATTTGCAGTAATAAGTTATACTCACAGCTAAGATGTTCCAGCCTGAATTCAAAATTACCAATAATCTTCTTACATATATTTCCAGAATTGAATCTTCAAAAACTTTGATTGATCATTCTCCTTTGGTGCCGGCTTGGGAAGCAAAATTCAGGGACGAGGCTTTTACCAGAACAGTGCATTATGGCACTAAAATTGAGGGAAATGATCTGACTAGAGAACAGGCTCAACAAGTTGTAAGAATGGAAAATATCGTTGACACCAACGAAATTGCCCAAAAAACTGGCATCATGGCCAGAGCCAGAGACATTCAAGAAGTTTTGAATTACAGAAATGTTATCTCATGGATAGATAAACAAAGATCAGGAAATTTAGAAAAAATTTTTACAGTAGAGACCTTAAAAACCATTCATAAATTGACGGTCAGCAACTTGGTGGAAGATGGTTACTCCGGAGTTTATAGAGACAAACAAGTGATTGTTAAAAGTGCATCAAGCGCTAACGTTGTTTATCGACCACCGGTTTCTATGGAAATTCCTTATTTAATTGAGGATCTTTTTACTTGGATGAATAGTAGCGAGTCTCAACAAATTCATCCTATTTTTAAGGCAGCTATTGCTCATTATCAATTGGTGCATATCCATCCATTTATTGAGGGAAATGGTAGAACCGCAAGAGCAATGGCCTCACTTGTGCTTTATTCACTTGATTACGATTTCAAAAAATTCTTTTCTATTGAGCAGTATTTTGACAGCGACGTAGACGCCTATTATCAAGCTTTATTGTCTGTGCAGCAAAGTAAAAATCAAGATATGACATATTGGTTGGAATATTTTTGTTATGGATTGGCTATCGAAATTGATAAAGTTAGACAACAAGTAATGAGATTATCTAAGGATCTTAAACTTAAAAAACAACTTGGCAAACAGGTGGCGCTTTCTGAAAGACAAATAATTTTATTGGAACTTTTTCAAAATCAAGAAAGTGTAACCTCTGACGATATGAAAATGGTGCTTCCAAATATTTCAGTTGATACAATTCTCAGAGATCTCAAAGATTTAATTGACAAAAAAATAATTGAAAAGCAGGGTGTAACCAAAGGTGTCAATTACAAGTTGGTAGATTAATTTTAAGATGTGTTAAACTGACTTATGCTATTTAGTGATTTCTCAAAGTACTTAGAAAAACTTGAAAAAACCCCATCAAGACTTGAAATGATGTATCAGCTCGCAGAGTTGTTTGAGGCTTTGGAAGAAGATGAAATTATTCAGACAAGTTATTTAATGCAAGGCAGTTTGGTGCCACTTTATTTATCTTTGGAATTTCAACTTTCAGTTAAGATGGTAATTAGGTCGCTAGCAAGACTTGATCTTGAAAATGAAGCTGGATCGCAAGAAAAGATTGGACAAAAGCAGGATGTTGGGCAAAAAACAGGCGGCGAGATAGAGCAAAAAACAAGCTCCAAGTTCGAGCAAATAACTGAGCAGCACAAAAATATTTCTGTTAGTGAGACCAGTCTGTTTGAAGAAGTTGACCCTGATTTTAAAGATCTGCAAATTGATTCTGCGATCAAAAAACTTACCAAAGAATACAAACAAGATGGTGATGTCGGCAATATTACAGAAAAAATTGTTGACCAATATCACCAACAGCATAATTTAAAAAGCATGCTTTCGATTTTGGATGTTTATCAAAGTTTGAAAGAAATTGCCCTTGAAAATGGCCAAGGATCTCAAGACAGAAAAGTAAGTGGTTTATCAAATTTAATTATGAACTTGGATGGAATTTCTGCAAAATTTGTAACCAGAATAATTGTTGGAAAACTAAGATTAGGATTTTCTGCAATGACGATGTTTGATGCTTTGTCATGGTCAATTGTAAAAAGCAAAGCTCATCGTAACCTACTTGAAAACGCTTATCAAAAAAGAGCTGATGTTGGAGAGTTAGCAAAAATTTATATACAACTTTCTAGAAAATTGAAAAGCTCCGAATCGACAGAGGCAAACCCTTCATCTATCAATTTTGAAGAAAATTTGGCAACTGAATTAGATAAAAATTATTTAGCAACTGTCGGAACGCCAATTATTCCCGCTCTTTGTCAAAGATTAAATTCTTCGGAAGAGATAATTGAAAAAATGGGCGAGGTTATGGCAGAGCCAAAATATGATGGTTTAAGAATTCAAATTCACTATTCAAAAAATGGCTTTAATATTTTGGGAATTAAAAGTAGCTCAACAACAATGGCATTTACTAGAAATTTGGAAGACGTTAGTTACATGTTTCCTGAGTTAGAAAAAGTTGCCAAAACCCTAAGCTGTGATGATTGTATTTTGGATGCTGAGGCAATTGGATATGATTTGCAAACAGAAAAGCTGTTGCCATTTCAAGAAACAATTACGAGAAAAAGAAAACATTTAGTTGAAGAGCAGTCAAAAAAAGTACCCATAAGATTTTATGTTTTTGATTGTCTATTTCTTAATAATAAATCATTAATTGAAGAAAAACTGCAAGTAAGAAAAGACCTATTGAGAGAGATATTTCAAGATAATCAAACAATAAAATTTACACAATCAATTACAACTAGCGACCCGAAAGAATTAAAGGAATTTCACGTCAGTCAGCTTGCAAATGGTTTGGAGGGAGCTGTTATGAAGCAGCTAAATTCAAAATATAAAAGCGGCAGAAAAGGTTGGAAGTGGGTGAAAATCAAAGAGGAAGAAGGATCTTCTGGAAAATTAAAGGATACTTTAGATTTGGTTGTAATGGGATATTATTTTGGCAAAGGCAAGCGATCACAATTTGGAGTTGGGGCATTTTTGGTTGGAGTTTTAAATGACAAACAAGAATTAAAAACAATTGCAAAAATTGGCACTGGTTTAACAGATGATCAATTTAAAGAATTAAAAACCAGAGTAGACTTGTTGGAGGTCAGCAGCAAACCAGAGATTTATACGGTTGAAAAAAACTTGTTTCCTGACATTTGGGTGAAACCAGAGCTGGTGGTTGAAATTGCAGCTGATGAAATTACCAAATCTCCAAGTCATACAGCAGGAGTAGCCCTTAGGTTTCCAAGATTAGTGAAGTTTAGAGATGATAAAAATTGGACAGACGCTACGACAATTAGCGAATTAGCTAATTTCTAAGTTATTTTATATAATAACCCATATGAAAATTGTTGTTTTTGCAGATATGTTCTTGCCTCACGTCGATGGGGTTACGAATAGTTTAGTTCATTTGATCAAAGCATTTGAAAAAGAAGGTCATGAAGTTTTTGTTGTGGCTCCAAAACTAAAAGGAAGCGATAAGGTTAAATTAAAAGGAATAAAAATAGTTTACTTGCCTTCAATACCTGCAATGGTTTATCCAGAGTTAATGCTAGGCTTATTCTCTAGAGAATTGTTTAGAGAGTTAAGAAAATTTTCTCCAGAAATAGTTCATGTCATTGGTCCTGGTCCTGTTGGCAGTATTGGATTATTTTATTCAAAGTTAGCTGGAATAAAATCAACAGCAGCTTTTCATGGATATTTCATGGAACCAGAATATTTAAAACTTATTGGTATCAAAAATCATGGTGTGGAAATTGCTCAAAAAATGCTTTGGATGTTAGTTAAGTCATTTTATGATAGGGCTGATTTGGTGATTACTCCCTCTCAATTTGTTAAGCAAGACTTATTAGACCATGATTTTTCAAGGGAAATTGTTGTGATAAATAACGCAATTGATTTTTCAAATGTTAAATTAGATAAAGGAAAACAAAAAGAGTTTATTAAAAAATTTGAACTCGAAAAAAGTAAAGTAGTTTTAAATGTTGGTCGAGTAAGTGGAGAAAAAAATATTGAACTGCTAATTCAAAGTTTTACAAAGGTTTCAAAAGCTTGCCCAAATTCTAAACTTCTTATAGTTGGTAATGGTCCGGAATTAGACAATCTAAAACAATTATCAATTTCACTAGGATTAGAAAAATTTGTAGTATTTGCTGGAGAAATTAAAAATAAAGATTTAGTTAAAAAAGGTATTTTTAAATTAGCAAAAGTTTTTGTAACTACTAGCAACAGCGAGGTTCAACCAGTTAGCGTGATTGAAGCAATGAGCTTTGGACTACCAATTGTGGCAGCTAAATCAAGAGGTCTGACGGAAATGGTTTCTGATAATGGCTATCTTGCAGATGGAAACAATGCGGACGAATTTTCCCAAAAAATACTCAAAATACTTTTGGATGATAATTTGCAAAAAGAAATGTCAAAAAAGTCAATGCAAATCAGTAAACAATATTCAATTTCAAGCTCAGCAAAAAAACACCTTGATCATTATAAAAAACTTAATAATCAAAATTTAGAAAAGAAAAATTCAAAAAAAGGAACCGTAAAGAGTTTTATTAAGTCGCAACTATCACGATAGTTTTTAGCCTACTTTTTCAATCCACTTTTTTAAGTTAAGTCTTCTTTTTTGAAGTATCTGGAGCCTCCAGACATCTCATAGCCAAAATTTGAATCTTTAAAATCCTTGCCTTTAATATAGTAGTTTACGATTGTTACACAATTTTTTTTCAGTGTTTTTAGAATGCCATCAGAATAGTATCTTCTATATGAGTAGAAATATTTTGGATGTTTAAGAATTTTAAATTTAAAACCACTGCTGATCATTTTTTGTACAAAAATTAAATCCTCCAAAACTTTCTGTGTTTCATCAAATCGAAATTTTTTTGCATCAATAGTTTTTACAATAATCATGGATCCAAGAACTGCCTTGTGTTTGAATTTTTCACGAAATGATAACCACAAATTGGTAATTTTTTCAAATATTTTATAATCATCGGATGCTACAAGCGTGCTAAATATTTGATATTCTTGGTTCTTGTTTATTTGTTTCTTTAATTCACCAATAAACTCAGGCCCAATTCTGTTATCAGCGTCCATGAAAATTATCCATTTACCCTTTGCAAGATTAATGCCTACATTTCTTTGGTACGAAACATTTCTTTTTTCAACCACCTGGGTTTTTACGTCAAACTTACTTGCCAAATCGACTGTTTTGTCTTGAGAATTTCCATCGACATGAATAATTTCAAAATCTTTATATGATTGGTTTTTGAGGTCCAGTAGAAGTTTTGGCAAAAAATTTTCTTCATTTAAAGTGGGAATAACTATTGAAAAAAAAGGCGTAGATTTCATAATATGTATTATAGCAAGGAGACTGTTACAATAGATATCATAAGGGAAAAGTTATGAATATTATAGTTGGTTTGGGCAATCCTGGTGATGTTTACAGGCAGACTAGACATAATGCAGGTTTTGAAATTATTGATAACCTAACAGAGGTTATGAGCTGCCCACAATTCTCACTCAAAAAGCAGATGAAGGCAGAAGTAACTAAAATAAATCAAACAATCTTTGTAAAACCACAGACTTTTATGAACGGATCTGGTTTTGCTGTTAAGGCAGTGGCTGATTATTTTATTGAAAATGGTGATGATAAATATAAAAACTTATACGTTATTCACGACGATTTAGATATTTCTTTGGGAAATTTTAAGATTAAATACGGAAGTGGTCCAATTGCTCACAATGGTTTGATGTCAATTTATCAACATCTTGGTACAAAAAACTTTTGGCATGTCAGAGTTGGTATTGATACAAGAGATGGCGAAAGAAATATAGAACCTCAGACTTATGTTTTACAAAAATTTACACTATCTGACGCTGACAAATTTAATACAGTAAAAACCGAAGTTGTCAAACAACTTATGAATATAGTTAAGCTATCATAAATGCCCAGAACAAGATCTCAGCATCTTCATTTGTCACATATTTCTTTTGATGACAGCAAAAATATGAAGTTGCTGTATGGAATTAGAGTTACAAGGGATTTTGTCAATAAAATGGCGATGTTTTTTTTACCAATCTTTTTGTATAAAATTGGTAGTGAGACAAATTTATTATCTTTTTTGCCTTTTTCAAGTTTTCAAAAAGGGATGCTGGCGATTTCTTTTTATTATGTTATTTATGGAGCCGTTGGTGCTTCCACAGCGATATATTTTGGCAAGCTTTTGGGGAAAATCGGTTATCAAAGAAGTTTTGTATTATCGCTAATACTTAGAACCTTAATGTTTGCAACGCTTTATTTTGCAAACATTCATCCAACTTATATTTTGATTGCATCAGTTGTTGATGGAGTAAACGCTCAGTTATTTTGGCCAGGTTATTTTTCATTGTTAAGTAAAACTGCGCACAAAAGTAATATGGGTAAAGATTTAAGTTTGATTCAATTTTTATTGCAGTTAGTCGCGGTAATTTCACCAGCAATTAGTGGCGCCATTGCTTTTATCGTTGGATTTGAGTATTTATTTTTAATTGGGATAGCCATAAATCTCCTTTCAAGCGTATTTGCTTTAATGATGGATGTAAAAACTCACGAAAATAATGTAAGTTTTGCAAATTTTTTAATCTGGATTAAGGACAGAAGATTTCTCAAACAAGGAATTGCAAATGCTGCAAGAAACACCAATGATACTGTTATATATTTATGGCCACTTTATATTTTCTTTTTATTAGGATCAGTTGATAGGGTTGGATATTTGTATACTTTTTCATTGTTCTTAGCAATGTTATTTACGTTTTTTATTGGCAAATATATAGACCATCATAAGAATAAAAAACCATTTTATTTGTCCGGTGGTTTCATTTCATTTTTGTGGATAGCTAGAACTCAGGTTTTTGATGTTTGGGGGATTGCCTTGGTTGATACTTTTGATAAATTGGCAACAAATGTTTATGCGTTGTTTTTTGATTCTATGTTTATGAAGCGTGGAAAAGGCCATTTGTCCGATGAGTATTTTACCTACTTAGAATTAATTTTAAATATTAATAGAGTTATTTTTTGGTCTATGTTTGGAGTGTTCTTTATTTTCTTTTCATCTTGGAATTCGTTATTTATTTTTGCAGGCGTGACTGTCTTAGTTGGTTTATTAATTAGCGAAAAAAAGCCAGATTATGTATAGCTCAAACAAAGCATCGCAGATGTTGTTTGATTTCGCACAAGAAAAAGATCAAAAAGAAACAAACAAGCCGGTGGAGACAAAAAAAGGTTTCAGTGAAATTGGAAGTTTGTTAAAAAAGTACACACTCAAAGATAAAGGTGGCCACATAACTAAAGAGTTTCAGGATTTTGGCTACAGGATGGCAGTTGTTCTCAATGACATGAGTCATAAAAGTTTGTATATTAGAATGGCAAAGACAATTGAGAGAGGTATTTTGGAAAGAGCCCTGTCTTTTGTGAAGGATGCAGATTCCGCAAAAAGTAAAGCAAGATTATTTATGTGGAAAATAAAGCAACTTAGGGAAGAAAAAGCAAAAAATGAAAGAAAAATTGAAAATTAAACAGCTAATTTTTATTGGATTGCTTATTATTTTATTGATAATGCTAGGCATAAATTATTTTGTTAGGCCTTTTGAAGGTCAATTTGTTGCTCTTGAAGAAAAGCCTATTCAAGAAAATTTAGAACCCGTTGTACAGACTATTCTTACAAGCAAAGATACGTTTGATAAACTGTCAGCCAAACAAAAAATTGAACAAATGATTGCATTTCCTCTGGTGGTTGATGGAGAAAATGATAATTCAGGAGATTTAAGTGAAACATTTAAAGTTTCATCAGACTCATCTGAGTTAGTTAGGCCGGGTTTTATCATAATTTTTGGCGACGAAATATCTACTCAGAGCGCTCAACAAACAATAATTGGAGTAAATAATCTTTACAAAGAATCTTTGTTGTTTCCAAAGTTTGCTGTCGATCATGAGGGAGGGAAAGTGCAGCGACTAAGTGGCGATGGTTATCTAAAGCTGCCTTCTTGGAAAGATCTTTGTGAAATTGAAGATGTCACAACACTAGAATCATCGCTTAGAAAGTCTGCAACTGAGCTAAAAGCAACCGGAATTGACATTGTTTTGGCTCCCGTTGTGGATGTGGGTAATAATCGAGTGATGCAAGACAGAATTTGTTCTGATTCATATGCTGTAGTTGCTGAAAGAAGCTTAGAATTTATTTCAGTCTTTGATTCATTTGGGATTTTGCCGGTTATAAAACATTTTCCAGGAATAGGTGAAACCAGCAAGGATCTGCATAATGAGTATGATTTTGTTAGGGTGACTGAAAATGACGTTAAGTTGTTTAATTACATTATTGGTCAATCTCCAAACTTAGGAGTATTGGTGTCTCATGCGGGTGTGATTAATCAGGATCTTGAAATACCTTGTTCATTGAGTAAGTCTTGCATTGGAGAATTAAAAGCAGCTTTCCCAAATGTTCTGGTTTTTTCTGATGCGCTTGAAATGAAATCAGCAAGTTTTAATAGTGCAGACATTACTAAACCAAAAGACTTGATCGAGGTTACAAAAGAAGCAATTTTAGCTGGTAATGAAGTTTTAATTTATGGCAAATCTGTTGATGCTGTCCAATTAGATCAAATTATAGATACAATGGTAATTAACTATAATAAGGATGATGATTTTAGGAATCAAGTTGACAGTGCAGTCTTAAAAATAATTGATTATAAATACAAAGAAAGGTAAGTTGAAAATTAAATTACAAACTATCGCAATTCCGATTATCTATTTAATTCTTTTTTTGGTTGTAAATTATTTTAGGGGTGATCTTAATTTTTTTGACTTATTTATATTTAGTTTTGGCACTTTAATGGGCACAGTTCTGATGGATTTGGATGAGCTGATTTTATACAAATATTATTTACTACCAGATGATAAAAATATTAAATTAATAACTAGGTCGTTGGTTTTTATTATTTCACTGCTTCCATTGGGTTTATTCTTAGTAACTTCTACAGGGAGCGAATCGGGAGTCGGACTTTTCTTAGGAATTATTACTATTCTGTTATATGAACTAATTATCTATAGAAATAATATTGATCTTTTTCATGAAAGATTTTTATCACAACTAAAAAGAAAACTTAGCAAACAAGAAATAAAATATTTTGTTTCTGGTTTTTGCTTGTTCACATTTGTTTTTATTTTGTTTACTTTCTTTTTGGGGAGATAAACTTTATGTTTATTAACTTTAATCTGTATGGATTTATTTTGGGATTGGCGATTATTACCACTATCTCTTTGGTTGAAAAACAATACAAAAAATTTAATTATTCTCAAGAATTATTTTGGAAAATAATATTT